>JASHRE010000837.1 GCA_030037515.1 Candidatus Sulfotelmatobacter sp. | reverse complement strand
CTGAGCTTTCGACATCCCGGCCAATACCATCTTCGTCCGCTTGATCGTGAGAGGCAGAATGGATCGCGTGGCTGCCGGATTGAAGCACATCGGAACACGCACCTTGGGGTTCCAGAACTCCCCGGAGTTGAATGGGGACATCCATGATCGTTCCACCATACAAACAAAACCGTTCTTTCCTTCGATTACGGTCTCATAACCGCGCCACCCGAGGACCAGGATCGTTGCGTCGCTGGATATAGCTGCCGGGGCAGCGCTTCGCGCCAGGGCGATCTCGGCGTTGCCGTCCGGCATCAGGTATTGCTCGATCGAAGCCATGCTCGGATACGCTGTCGTGCGAACCTCATTGCGATTGCGGCTGGTGAGCGTTAACTTCAGTCCCACAGCCACGCAGATGATAGCCAACGCTCCGGCCAAGACCCAGCGGCTCGTTCTCACCCTTCTTTCCAATCTCGGCCAGCCGAGCTTTGCCGCTTCCGGCTTTTGCAGGCGCTCCGCAAGTGCCGCGTTGACCTTCGGGGGGATGCCTACATCGGGTGAGTCAACTTCCCAGGCCAGTAGTTCTTGGGAAACACCCCGAAAATCGGCAGCACGGGTCTGGCACTCCGGACACAGTTCCAGGTGCGACAAGGCCTCGGTGGCTTGGTCGGCAGGCAGTTCGCCGTCGAGATAAGCCATGAGTTCTTCCTGTTCGATCGGATGTCTGTTCGCGCTCATTGCATGCCTCTTCTTCCCGGGTGCGGCTGCCCGGGGCTCGCTCTCAGGGCGGGATCGGTTTTTGCCTCCGACTCTAGGTAGCTTTTCAATGCGAGACGCGATCGAAAAAGCCTGGAACGGACCGTATTTACGGGAATTCGCAATAGCTCCGCAATGTCGGAATAACTCAGCTGTTCGTATTCGCGCAGCATCAAGATTTCGCGGTCCGGCGCATCCAGCTTTTCCATGGCTTGCCGGACCCAGAGCACGCACTCTGGACTTCCGTCAGTCTTGGGCTCCTGAACGGACGGTCCTGATGTGCGAATCGTCAAGAACCTGCGCCGTTCCGCAGCCAGCACTTTCAACGCAATGCCATACAGATACGTTCGAACCAAGGCTCGCGGCTCATAACGGGAGGCTGCGCGGATCACCGCCAGGAAAGTTTCCTGAACAAGATCCTCCACCCGCTCGGGGTTGTTCAGCCGACGCCGGTAGAAGCAGTACAGTGGCTTGCGATAGCGGGCAAACAGCTCCTCGAAGGCTTCGCGTGATCCGCCCTGGAATTCGAGCATCAAGGTTTCGTCGCTAGTCATAGTCGGGGCGGCAGCTCAATCCGCGGAATCCTCCTGCGGCATCTTTCACATCGGTCATGCTTCTTTAATGTCACGAGAAAGTCAAAAGTTCCCGCTCCGTTTCATTCCTTCGCCTATGGCATCCGTTTGGGGGTCATTGGCCGCTTCTACAGCCCCCTGTCCATGCCGAGGATTGTGGGTAATACCGCAATCCAGGGCAAATCTTCCAGACCGACTTTAGGGGAACCGGACCGGAGAGCCAGCCCATGCCGGGCGGCTTGACGATGGCGCAGAGGAGAAACTCATAGCGGGAGGATGCGCGACACAGGGATGAGAAATGAGAGAGAACTCCTCCAGATGCGCATTGAGAAGCCGGACTGGTTTGAATGTTTGCCGAATGGCTGGCTTCGACCTACAGAAAGCGCCCAGCGTTTGCTCAATCCCCGACGACCCCAGTTCGTCTTCGAAGCTGAGTGGTGACAACGGGCCCCGTTGGCAAAACTATAGACAAACGAGAAAAAGTCAGCCGAGGTTGCACAGGAACTGGTGCCCGAATTCCAGAGAACCGTCCCCTGATGCGATCATTGCAGAAAGCCATGGCTTAACCGAAAGCGGCCCTGCTTTGGAAGGATTGTGTTGCGCTCTATACATCATGATGGCACGAACGCAAATTACGCTTGAGGCTGAGATGCGTTTAGAAAGCTACGTTTTCAGATGATGGATGATAAGTTAGCCAGCGCCGCACGCTCAGAATTTGTGCTGAGAATCTCGCGTCCTTCCAGGGTCCCTGCATACCGTCCTTCTGGATTTTTCTACAGGGGGGAGATTGGCGGGAAGGAAAGACACTCTCATACGGGGGGTATTGTAGCAGGGCCTTCTTTATTTCTGAGTGAGTATCTGCTTGGCTGCGATCCGCGCTAGACTGAGAACAATGGTGCTCTTGGTGAGGATCGCATCCGGCCACTTCTTCGCGGCTGCTTTCATCAGCAACTCAACGTCCTCGGGGCTGATCCGCACGCTGATATTTTCACTTCGCTTGCTTGTCATCTGATGTGACCCTCATCACTGCACAGTATCAGTCATCCATCATAGGATTACTGGTTGATCTTGACAATCTTAGCTATACAGATATGCAAGTCATTCACAGAGGTTCGCAGTATGTTTCTACGGTTTGATCACCACTCACACGCGGTTCGCTATCGAGCGTATCCGCGCACATCGCAGCTTTACGGGGATCGCCTGAAGGTGTGGGCCATCATTTTGTTTTGGACGGTCACGCTGACAACACTGCTCACGGTTCTTTGCTACTGGAGGTAATCGTAAATGATGGAAGGGTACGACTCGAAGCTTATGGTTCGCACGCTGATCGCTTGGACGGCCAGTGCAGCAGCAGGATGGGTGATTGTGATGGAAGTCGTTGCGTTGGCTCTGAGTTGGAGGTAAACATGCTGATTGATTGAGATGTGTTGTTGATCGGCTGTTTTCCCCTCAACGAATAGGCCCGCCTTGAAGGACTCGCAGCGGTCACCCAATCACCAAGCAGTCTGATCCGACACTCACCGCTGCGAATGCGGCATTAAGGAAGCTCACGGACAAAGCTAACCAACGGTGGGGAATTCGTGTCAGTTAAAGCTCGCAAGCTTCACAGTTGCAGACTTGTGGCACGCTCGTGAAGAGAATTGTCGATTGAGGGGAGTGAAAATTCTCAACCGGCTTGACTCGAAGTGGCAACGAATGAAGAAACAGTTCGACTGCCAAGCCTCAGCAGCAAGCACGGACATGACTCGGAAAATACATGATCACATGCCAAGCTCGGGGTATGGAGAATGCAACCGTCAACCGCGACTGTGCGGCTGTCAAGAAAGCATTCTCGCTGGCCTACAAATCAACTCCGAGAAATATTGGCAGTATGCCCATATTTCCGGCGAAGCTCGAAGAGAGTGCACGCACGGATTTCTTGAGCTGTCAGACTTCAACAAGCTGTATGCTTGTGGGGGAGGACTCTGGTTTAACGCCCATGCTCGCTGCAGCGTAAGCATTCGGGTTCCGTCGGGGGGAGCGGCTCAGTGCGAAGTGTGAGCAGATCGACTTGGTGAATCGCACAATTCGACTGTGGCGCGGCGCGACAAGGAATAAGGAAACCCGCAGGTTCCCATGACCGAAGATGTATTTCAGTTGCTCCGTGCGTGCTGGTGCGGACAAACAACCCGGGGGAGGTCACTCGGGGATACAGCATCCACTCTGTCGTGGATTCGCAGGAGTCGTGGTATGCCGCGTGTGTGAAGGCCGGTTTTGGTGATTGGGTATGTCCCAATCGCTATGAGGGACTGATCTTCCACGATCCGAGGAGATCGGCGGTTAGGAACATGGTTAGAAGGGGAATTCCGGAGCGCGTGGCGATGGAAATTTCCGGCCCTAGAACACGGTCAGTCTTCGACAGGTACAACATCGTGAGCCAAGGCGATGCAGCGTGCTGCACGGCAGACTGAATCTGGCTGCGATCAGTCTGAAAGTTTTGGTGTACAAAGGTGTACAGCAGCAAGTAGGAAGCGCGTAAGTCTTTGTGGCCCCGTAGCTCAACTGGATAGAGCATCAGACTTCGGATCTGAGGGTTGGGGGTTCGACTCCCTCCGGGGTCGCCACGATTTTCGAAAATCCCCACCGGCGACAACTCCGATCAGGATAAAATGCTCTAGCTTGTTTCGAAGAAATGCGCGGCATCTTCCATTTCCGCACTTCGTCGTCACCGCTGGGCCCACTGGAGGAGCGCGTGCTCGAAGAGTTGTGGAAACGCGCCCATCCCGTCACCGTCCGCAAGCTGGTTGATGAAAGCTGCAACGATCTCGCCTACACGACCGTGATGACGACGCTCGACCGCCTCTTCAAAAAGAATCTGCTGCGCCGCGAGGCTGAGGGACGGGCATTCTGCTACGCTCCGCGTTACACCCGCGAAGAGCTGCACCAGCAGGCCCTCAGCGAAACGTTGCGCCAGGCGCTCGATGCGAGTCCGACCCCGTCCTTGCCTCTTTCGCACCTGGTCGAGTCCCTGAGTGAGCGTGACGAACAGTTGCTCGACCATCTCAGGGAATTAGTCGAAGCGAAACGCCGGCAGTTGGCGGCCAAGTCAGCGCGCTCTGCCAACAACGGGAAGAACGGAAAGGGGAAAGCCTGATGTTCGCACTGCGCGGAGTGGTGATTTCGTTGGCAGTTTTTGCCACCGTGTATTGCCTTATCTCCCTTGCCGTCCGTTTCACGTGGCGAAAACTCGATTCTTATTTCAAGCCGTCTTCGGCGCGGTGGCAGGCGGAATACTTCTTCGTTGTCCGCATGCTTCCGTTGTTTTCCGCTGCTTTGGTGATGGCAGCGTTGGCGATTCCATCCTTTGTGATGTTTGAGCCGCGTTCGATCGAGGAGCCGCTCTCCTCCGTCGCGGTGATCCTGGCTCTGATGGGACTGGCCCTGCTACTGTTTGGTTTTGCCAAGTCGGTGGCCGCGCTCCGCCGCGCATCGCGCATGATTGCAAAGTGGACGCGCAAGGCAGGATCCGTCCAAACCGAGGCTCCAGTTTCAGTGCTGCAAGTCTCAGGCGATGTGCCCGCCATGACCGCAACGGGCATTGTGCGGCCGAGAGTTTTGCTGTCCGATGCGGCTGCATCCGCGCTCAGTGCGAATGAGCTGCATGCCGCGCTGAATCACGAACTGGCGCATGTGCGCCGGCGAGATAATTTCCGAAAACTTCTGTTGCAGTTCGCCGCCTTCCCAGGCATGAGCAGCCTGGAATTCGCGTGGCTGGAAGCGACGGAAATGGCAGCGGATGATGCCGCGGTTTCAAATGCCGCCGAAGCTCTCGATCTGGCATCCGCCTTAATTAAACTTTCGCGCTTCTCTTCGCTGAACCCACCGGTCGAATTGACCGCCGCTCTGGTTCACAGCCCGGCTTCGTTGGTAGATGCTCGCGTAAAACGGCTGATCGCGTGGACACAACGACCACACGCAAAACGCAATCACCTCACCGCATATGGTATGGCGGCGGGCGTTGTTGCGCTCGCGCTTTTTTTCTTCTACGGCCAGTTACTCGTTCATGTGCACGCCGCGACCGAGTGGCTGATGCGGTAGACGGGTGCAAGACCGCTCAGAATGTTACCCGTACGCCCACCTGCGCGGCGAATGGAATTCCCACCGTGGTTCCAGGGCCGAAGAAATCTCCCAAAGCTCCTTCTGGAATTTCGAGCTGCTTCAGGCTGGTCACGGGAACGGCATTAGCAACGGTGCAGTTGCTGACGTTCGCTGCGGTGCAAATGGAGCTGACGATGGTTTGGCCGTTCGCATTGGGCACGGTTTCCGATTGCGGAACGGGAAGTTGCACCACATTGACGGCATAATTCGCGCCTGGATTGTTGCGATTGAAAATGTTGAAGAACTCGACGAAAGGGTAAATCTGCCAGCGTTCATTGACTTGGATGGGGCGCGCGACCCGCAGATCCGACTGGATATAAGGTGTACCGCGGAATATGTCGAGGCTCGTGTACTCCGGCTGTTGTCCGGCAAATTGAACCCAGATTCGTCCGGTATTATCGGCATTCGTGATGGTGATGGGGCGGGCGCTCTCGACCTGATTGACCGTGGTGAGTTCAATACCGCCGGGAACGTGGATGGTGCCCGCCAACACGAACCGATGCCGGACATCCTCTCCCGATGGGCCGTAATCGCCGGGGCCGAAGGCATTGAGTGCGCCGGCGTTGGGATATCCATAGGGAATTTGGCAGACGCCATCGACGTAATCGAACAGCTCGCCGAGCAGGCACCCCCAGGTCTGCGCCTTCGAAAGCTGATAATTCGCGACGAGATCGAAGCGCCGCATATTGGCCTGCATATGTAAGAGCAGACCGTTGTAGCTGGAACGATTGTCGGACTCGAACACATTCACATTCGGCACGACGGATTGCTGATCCGCGACGTCGCTCGATGCAATCAGCGGGGTGAAGAGGTCGTTGCCGCTGGTGTAAGGAAATGCGCGATATCCGTGATTGCCCTGCTCATGCACATAATCGGCGCTGGCGAGCCAGTGATCGTTGAAGGCGTGCTGGATACCGCCGGTGGTATGAATCGCGTAGGGAGTTTTGTAAGGCGAGCCAACCAGATTGCCGGTCGCGCCTGCGCCGCCACTCAGACATCCGCTGCCTGTGAGCGCATACGCCCCCGGGCTTCCCGTGAGACTGCAAGGACCGGTGGTGAAGTTTGTGTTGTTGACTCCCTGAAACGCCGTGGCCCATCCATTTTGAGCGAGGTCGTCGTAGAACATGCCGAAACCGGCGCGCAGCACGGTTTTTCCGCTGTCGCCGGGAGAGTAGGCCAGGCCGAGCCGCGGCGCGATCTGTCTGCGGTAATCCTGCGGTACCGACGGCACGATCGGAATCTGCAGTGCTTGTAGCGTGGTGTAGGCGGCGTTGTCGGCCTCGTTCCGCCCGGAGCCGATAAATAATCCCCAGGTGGTCTGGTAGCGCAATCCGTAATTCACGGTGAACTGATGCGAGACGCGCCAGGAATCCTCGGCATACAGGGCGAGTCGCTGCACATTCTGCGAGAAGCTGCCGTTACTGGCTGGAGTGTAAGTGCAAGTGGAACCGTCGGAAGCGCTGAAGCCGACACACTGCGGAGCGAACGTTCCGAAGACGCCTGGATTCTGCACGTAAAAAGTCGGATCGTTGACGTACTTCGCCAGAGTTTCAGCCGTGGACGCGAAGGCTCCGCTCAACACCGGTTCGTGAATCAAGTCGACGCCGAACCTGACTGAATGGGTTCCCAGGATATGAGTGACATCGTAGCGAGCCTGGTATCGATCCTGATTGCGCAAGTCGGGGAAAAGAGTGATGGGAGTGGCGAACTGGTTGTCGCCGAAGGTTTCGAATCCCGAGATCGTCAGGGCGGTCGAACTGAACGGAAACGCCAGGGCGAACCCCAGATTCGAGTTGCGCGTTTGCGTGAGATGCAACAAGCTGGCATCGACGACGAAATTGCCCAGCCAGTTTGGATTGAAGGTGTAAGTGTTGCTCAGCGCGACGTTCCAATAATTGTTGTGGGTAAGCAGGCCGGTAGAGGGCAACGTTCCTTGCTCGACCAAAGCATTGTGGGTCGTGTAGCTGTCTTCCGAGGTGCGCAGGAACCAGTTGGACTTGGTTGACTGAGCCCAATCCAATCGCAGGGATCCCAGGAAATCGAGAAACGGGATTGGAACCGTCGGCGGAACCGCAATGGAGGGAACGCCAGTGATCAATCCTTCGGAGGCCAACTGTGCCAAAGCGTCGAATTGCGTGGTGCTGGCGGGACTGTATGCGATG
>JASHRE010000836.1 GCA_030037515.1 Candidatus Sulfotelmatobacter sp. | reverse complement strand
ACGATGTCATGGTCGTTTGTCAGCCTAATCGGTTTAGACAGTGAACTAGACGGACACCAAAGTCGCTGGAGGTCCGCGAGTTGGTGCCAGGCTGCCACTGTGCGAATGCGGAATGCTGTCGCGGCCGGGTTCGACTGTCTCCGTTGGTAACAGCCAGACTGAATCAACCGCGATCAGGGGCGGGCTTTGAGCGCCGGGGAATTGAGAACGATGAAAATGGTACGGGTCCGGAGTCGCTTCCTGTAAGGCCGGACTAAAGTTTGGCGCAGTGGCCATCGCTGACATTGCCATGATGCAGCGACGCTTGCCGTTGCGTCGGCAACATGCAGGTACTCTGCCTCGCCTTCCCGTGTCTGGCCTCGTTGGGATGCCCGAGCCCATGCTCATGCAACGCCTCTTGACGCTAATAGCGGAATCGGTAACGAAACTCGGCGTAGATCTGCCGCGGATCGTTCCAGTGAAAGCCTCCGAAGGTGAGGCTGTTGTCCAGTTGCACCCGGCGGTTGGCCAGATTGATTCCGGTTAGAGAAAAAGTGTATTTCTCGGCGAACGTTTTGCCGAGCGAAAGATCGACCGTCGTATGACCTGGCAGATAGTTGCCGGGATACTGCACACCCGGTAAACCGTTGGTGAAGCCCGAGCCGTAGTAGACGTTGGTCGAGGCGTAAGCGCGCCAGGGCAGACTGGTGTTGTAGCCGACGTTCAAGGTGTTTCGCTGATCATGGTCAACCGGTGAAAGTCCCGGCGGGATGTCGAGTCCGCAAGACGGCGTGACAGGGCTGGGACAGATAAGACCCCCAGTGATGGGCGAAGTCGCCTGCGCAATTTGATTGGCGTAAGCAAGATGAAGCTGGCCGCGATGCCAGAGGTTCGGGGAGCGCAGTGTGAGCTCCCAGCCCTGAATCATGGCGTAGTCCCACGTGATGGGCCAGAAGATGTTCGATTCGCCGATGTTGTTGTGATCGAGCCAGTTCTCGGCGCGGGTTTCATAGTTGTCGGCACTTAGAATCCAACCCTGAAAGGGGATTGTGACACCAATCTGCCACTCGATATCGCGCTCGCCGTGCAACGGGGCAAATGCGAAACCCTGACCCGTGGCGAGAGTCTGCAACTGGCTGGTGGCTGTCGAAAGCGGAGGAGCCTGGTAGTAATAGCCGTAGAAGCCGCGGAAAACCCAGTTCAGGCGAGGGATTCTGATCGCAGCCCCTAGGCGGGGATCGGTGGCATGTTCGGAGATCGTTGCGCTAAATGATGTCTGGCGCAAACCTGCGATCAAGGTCAGCCAGGGCGTCACCTTGAACTTGTCGTTGATGAAAAAGGCGGCAACACCGCCATTCACGCCGATGGACGAGGCCGGCACATTCGGTGTGCCGTCGGTGTATTCGTTGAAAAAGTAGTTGTACTGATGCTGGGCGAATCCGTAGACGCCAGCCTGGAGATCATTCCGCCTGAAGTTGGCGTTCAGGGCCGCCTGCGCTCCTCCGTACTGGGCGGTCTGCGTAACCCTGGAGATGACCGGAAAATCGTTGGGGCCTCCGCGGTAATCGGCTCCGTTGTAGTGATAGAACGGAGAAACAGTGAGCAGTGTGTTTGGATCGAAAGTGTGAACCCACGAGAAGGTGGCGTAGCCGTCGGGCTCGACCTCGGCATCGTGGAGACCGTAGCTTGGGTAAATGCTGTTGGTGATCGAGTCGGGATTGGGGTCGATGGGAATCTGGTAATAATCCCGACGGAGCGACCCGACCAGACGATATTGATTTTTAGGATCGGGATTAAAAATCAGCGAGGCGAATCCACCTATGCCGTTAGCGGCATCGTTGACGACCTGCGGGATCGGCGTCTGCAGGCCGTACTGGCTGCGATTGCCGTTCAGGCTGGCGTAGTAGGCGGAGCGCACTGTGTGTCCTCCGCAGCTGAGCTGGTTGTCGGTTTGATAGAAGTTTCCCGCCGTGATGACCAAATCGCATTCCCGATCACGCTCAAATCCGGTCCGGGGCACGACGTTGAAAATTCCATAGGTGCGATCGCCGTAGTCGGCATCGTAACTGCCGCGCTGCACCTCCACATAGTCAATGTCTTTGGGATCGATCTGCGGTCCCAGATTGTTGGCGATGTTGGTGTTCGGGACGGGTACTCCGTCAATCAGCCACTCGACCTGATGTCCGCCTCGCATGTGAAGCATGTCGTGGGTTACGTAAGCGGCGGGCACGTAGTCGGTGATCATCTCCATGCCGTTGGTGCGGTCGGCGCCAGGAGTTTGCTGAATATCGATCCGGTTCAGCATGGTCGTCGGCGTGACCGTTTGCGTGGTTGCTTCAACCGGTATCTCCGAGACTTCAACCCTCTCGGTCGCGCCCGCAACAATCAACCCGAAATGAAGCACCGGACTTGTATCGGACTCAACAATCACATCCTGGCTCATGTCACGGAAGCCCTTTGAAGACACGGTGACCGTGTAGTCGCCCACCGGGACAGAGGTGAAGTTAAACTCTCCGTTGTCGCTGGAGTCGTGCGACTGCGACCAATCGGAGTGTTTCGCCTTTAAGGTGATGTGAGCGCCCTGGATCGGACGGTGTTGAGGATCGTGGACGATGCCACGAACGGAGCCGAAGATCGAGGCAAAAGCGATTGCGGTTAGTAGTGGAATGAGAGCGGTCAGCCTGAGCACTTGTCTCATGAAATATCTCCATACGTGCTGGCTTCTCAGGGTTGCTGTTTGAGCGCTGAATCTCTGTGGGATTTGCTTGGAGCTTTAGCCCCCACAAACGGTGGCGTAAATCCCAACTGGGTCCATCCACTTGCTCCACAGCGCGAGCTTCAGGAGAGGGCAAAGGGAAACACAGGAACCCGAATCAACGATGTAGAAGAAATTAAATGCAGAGGAATTCAGAAGGGGGACCACGTTGGGTAATTCTTGAATGAGAGCCAGAATCTACCACTGGGGAAGCGGTTCGGACTCCGAGAACCTCAGAGGGAGAGTAATGCGCGGCGGTCCGAGGAGCCTCTAAGGCGACCCCGACAGTTGTCACGGCACTCTGCGATCGGTAAGGGCAACGCGACGGAATAGTACGGAACGCAAGCCGATCGCCAGCCGCCATGTCGGTAATTCCCGACATGCAATGGTGTTTGCCATTGCGGCGACAGCACGGTGCCAGAGGACTTGTTGTCAGCGCCAAGGCAAGCGGTGCAACAAAACCCCAGGCCACCAAGCCGAGCAGGAAACTGGACAGAACTCGCCGCATACCAGTTTTTTGAAAGCTAGCACATCACAGGTCCGCGTGACAACCGGGAGCCGCCGGTATCGTGGCTGGCTAATCTTAGCCTGCCGCCGACTTCTGAAAATGATGTTTACGGACTCTACAGCATGTGCTCTAAGGTCGAGGGAGTTGCCGCGAATTGGCGGCGGCGTTGCGCATCGAGTGTGGTAAGAATGTGGTCCCAAACCCCACCGTCTGGAGCGTTAGGGGGGCCAGCGACGATCCCGACTTCGCAGCAGTTCTTTTGTAGTCTGGATTTTTGCAATGCGTGCTTTGTTCGCGGGTCAAAATATACACTAGCAGTGGATATTTAGCAGATGTGGATCCTCGAGAGGTCGAAACCGCGCCTCATGCGATCTGCCCGTACGCGGCCGGTTGGGAGCTCTTCGAGGCCAAACCGGTTGCTGCCAACGGTGATCCGTCAGGCAATGCGGTAAAGGTTTTGCCTGTCCCCGAGCTGAGTTAAAGGTCCATTCGGCTCGATTTCCGACAGGAGTTCCACGATGCGTGCACCGGCCTTCCTACAGGTCTCAACCGACGTCCGCCCAACCCCAA
>JASHRE010000835.1 GCA_030037515.1 Candidatus Sulfotelmatobacter sp. | reverse complement strand
GCAGGCTAAGGAATACGGAATCATAGACGATATCATTTATCAGACAGCAAAAGCGGTATGATCAGCCGTTCGTGGCTGAGGGGTCCAAGGAGTACAAACGAGTGAAAACAAAGTCGGGATCGGACGAGATTTTACGGTGTTCATTCTGCCATAAATCGCAGGATGCGGTCGCCAAGCTGATCTCGTCGCCCAGTGATTATCCGCGCGCATATATTTGTGACGAGTGCGTCGCGGTCTGCAATTCCATTCTTGAGGATGACCGCACTGCCACGCCGCCATCGAGCACGCCCAATCAGCTGCCCAAACCGCAGGAAGTCAAGACCTTCCTCGATGAGTATGTGATCGGGCAGGAGCAGACCAAAAAGAAGCTCGCGGTCGCGGTGTACAACCACTACAAGCGCATCTTCATGAATCGCCAGAAGGCTGGCGACGGCATCGAGCTGACCAAGTCGAACATTCTTCTGATCGGGCCGACCGGAACCGGCAAGACGCTGCTGGCGCAGACACTGGCGCGCATGCTCGACGTACCGTTCGCAATCGTTGACGCAACCACCCTGACCGAAGCCGGTTACGTCGGCGAAGATGTCGAGAACATCATTCTGAAGCTGCTGCAAGCTGCCGATGGCGATGTGAGCCGCACTCAGACTGGAATCATTTACATCGATGAAGTCGATAAGATCGGCCGCAAGGACGAGAATCCGTCGATCACTCGGGATGTTTCCGGCGAGGGTGTGCAGCAGGCATTGCTGAAGATTCTGGAGGGCACCATCGCCAACGTTCCTCCGCAGGGCGGACGGAAGCATCCCCACCAGGAATTCACACCCGTCGATACCACAAATATTCTGTTCATCTGCGGTGGAGCTTTTGTCGGACTCGACAAGATCATTTCACGGCGCGTGGGAAAGAAATCGCTCGGGTTTCGCAGTGCCGAGGATGCCGAAAAAGAGGATCTGGCATTTTCGCGCAGGCGCAGCTACGAATTGATGAGCGAAGTCCAGCCGGAAGATCTGATCAAGTTTGGGCTCATCCCGGAATTCGTCGGCCGTCTGCCGGTGGTCGGGATGTTGGAAGACTTGGATGAAATAGCGCTGATCGAAATCCTGACCCGGCCCAAAAATGCCATTGTCAAACAGTACCAGCGCCTGTTTGAATTCGAGAACGTACGGCTGAAGTTTGCCGACGAGGCCTTGCGGGCGATTTCCCGCCAAGCCATGGCACGGAAAGTAGGAGCGCGCGGTCTGCGCATGATTCTGGAAGAGCTCATGCTTGACTTGATGTTTAACCTGCCCAGCCAAAAGAAAGTAAAGGAGTTCGAGGTGACTCGCGAAATGGTGGAAAAACGCAGCGCCTCCTTCGCCACTATGATGGAAAAAGCAGGCTAAAAAAACAAATACGCGGTTTCGCCGCGCTCGGGCATTACGGTTTCCAAACGAGAGACGTTCCCAAAAACGTCCAACAAAGCCCTCGAAAGCGGTATGGAACTTCTTGTAAACTGGCCTGTGGGGGCCAGTTCGTCGCCCAGGAGAATCAGTGACCACATCCAAAGAGAAGTTTGAGTCCAGAAAGCTGCCCATGATGCCGATTCGGGACGTGGTCATCTTTCCCTTCATGATGACGCCGTTCGTGGTCGGCCGCGAATCGAGTGTCCGCGCCCTGGAAGAGGCCTTGGCAGCCGACAAAAAGATTTTCCTGGCGACGCAACATGACGCCTCGATTGACGAACCCAAAGCCAACGAAATCTATCAGGTTGGGACGATCGTCAACATCGTCCAGAGCCTCAAGCTGCCCGACGGCAATATTAAAGTTCTCGTTGAAGGTATTGAGCGTGGCAAGATTCTCCAGGTGATCGACACCGACGGCTACATGCAAGCCACGGTTCGTGTTGCGCGTTACACCACGGAAGCGAATCCGGCGCTGGAAGCGGCCATGCAGCGGGTCACGTCGCTGTTTGAGCAATACGTGAAGCTCTGCCAGTCGCTGCAGTACGAAACCATGATTTCGGCCGTACGCATGGAAGACCCGGCCAAGCTGACGGACGTGATCGCTGCCAATCTGCAGCTTTCGATCGAAGAAAAACAGGAGTTGCTCGAAATCTTCGATCCCGCCGAACGGCTCACCCGCATTGCCGACGTCCTCGACATCGAAATCGAGAAGTTGAATGTGGATCGCACTATTCAGTCACGCGTGAAGCGCCAGATGGAGAAGGCGCAAAAGGAGTATTACCTCAACGAGAAGATCAAGGCCATTCAGAAGGAACTGGGCCGTGGCGAAAAGAGCGAATTCGACGAACTCAAGAAAAAAATCGAATCTGCCGGCATGCCGAAAGACGTAAAGGACAAGGCGTTGCAGGAACTCAAGAAGCTCGAAGCCATGCCGCCGATGTCGGCCGAGTCGACCGTCTCGCGCAACTATCTCGACTGGCTGTTGGCGGTGCCGTGGAAGAAGCGCTCAAAGGAAATCCGCAATATCTCTCGTGCGGAAAAGGTTCTGAACGAAGATCATTATGGGCTGGAGAAGATCAAGGAACGAATTCTGGAGTTTCTCGCCGTCCGCCAGCTCGTCAAGAATCCGAAAGGATCGATTCTCTGCTTCGTCGGCCCTCCGGGCGTTGGGAAAACCTCTCTCGGTATGTCGATCGCCAAAGCCACCGGACGTAAGTTTGTCCGAATGTCGCTGGGGGGAGTGCGTGATGAAGCGGAAATTCGCGGCCACCGGCGCACGTATATTGGGGCACTGCCCGGCCAGATCATTCAGATGATGAAGAAAGCCGGCACAAAGAATCCAGTCTTCATGCTTGATGAAGTCGACAAGATGTCAATGGATTTCCGAGGTGATCCCTCGGCCGCGCTGCTCGAAGTGCTCGATCCCGAGCAGAATTTCATGTTCGTCGATCATTATCTCGACGTGGAATACGATCTGTCCCAGGTTTTCTTCATCGCCACCGCGAACGTGATGCATACGATTCCTCCTGCGTTACAGGACCGCATGGAGGTGCTGCGGCTGCATGGTTACACCGAGCAGGAAAAAGTCGAGATCGCCAAACAGTTCCTGGTGAAAAAGCAAATGGCCGCGGCCGGCCTGTCCGAGAAAAACATCAAGTTCACCGATGAAGCGGTCACGGCGCTGATTCGGTCCTACACGCGGGAAGCTGGTGTTCGCAACCTCGAGCGCGAGATCGGCAACGTCTGCCGTAAGGTCGCGCGAAAGGTCGTCAAGGAAGGTGAAGGTTTTTCGACCACAATCACGGCCGACAACGTCAACGATTTCCTGGGGGTTATCAAGTTCCGCGATACACTCGCACATGAAAAGTCCGAGGTCGGACTGGTTACCGGTCTTGCCTGGACGGAGGTGGGCGGTTCGATCCTGAGTACCGAAGCCACCGTGGTCGACGGCAAGGGCAAACTCACACTGACCGGCAAGCTGGGCGACGTGATGCAGGAATCGGCGCAGGCGGCCATGTCTTATGTTCGCTCTCGTGCCAATCGCCTGGGTCTGAGCCGGGACTTCTATCGCAACCTCGATCTGCACGTGCACGTTCCCGAAGGAGCAATTCCGAAAGATGGACCGTCAGCCGGCATTACGATCGCAACCGCAATCTCAAGCGCGCTGAGCAAGATTCCGGTTCGCCGCGACATTGCGATGACCGGCGAGATCACGCTCCGCGGCAAAGTTCTTCCCATCGGCGGATTGAAGGAGAAACTGCTTGCCGCGCATCGGGCCGGACTTTTTGAGGTCATCCTGCCGAAGGACAACGAGAAGGATCTGGCGGAAGTGCCTGAAAACCTGCGCAATTCGATGAAGCTGCACTTCGTCGACACCATGGATCAGGTTTTGCAGCTGGCACTGGAGTCGGCGCCCCCACAGATTGAGGAACTGGCAAGCCAGCCGATCGCGCCGCCGTTGACCAGCACTACCACTGACGCTCCGACGGCACACCAATAAAAACCCAGACTCTCAATAACGAAAGGCCCCGGCGGGCCTTTCGTGCTGCATGCGAAGGTCGAGATGGCATGCCTGCTAGCGGGAGTTTACTGAACGAGATTCAGAAACGGTTCTAACAATCTCGGTAAGTTGTTAAACTGCCTTGAGTTGCGGTATCGCGCTTGCCGCACTTCGTGTATTACCCTTTGCCTAATCAGGTACCCCGTTTCTTTTCTGCGTTCGTTTCCGCGAAAGATGTGGCAACTTGAGCGAGAACGCTTTGCTGACAAGCGACTACGACGTGGCGGCCAACGTGGGTGATACACGGTCCTCCCCGCAACTGCCATGGATTAACAACGTTGCGACGCTTTTTGCGCAATTCCCAGTAAACTCCCGCTAGCTGCGCGCAAACCGCGGCAGTGCTTCCTGCATCTCCGTCAGAGAACGCTCGGCGCACTCGGCCTGCCCGGGTGAAGTCTCACTCGCGAATCCCTCGGCACGCGGAGGTGAAATGCGGTCCGCGTCTCGTTCTCTAGCCCTGCGGCGTGCAGACGCAGTGCTGCACCGCCTTCGCTAAAGATCGCCAATTCACCACGATTACTTCAGATCCTGCTCCTCCAGTGCGCTCAAGGCCCCGCTGGCCGTTGCCGGCGATCTTGGGGTAAGGCGAAACCGGTTCAGCACGCCGCGGGTTGTGCCCAACAACTGAACGTCGTTGCACAGCAACGAGGTGCCCATCGGCAGCTTGATGCTTGAGGTATCCATAAAACGTCTGGTTTCCATCTCCGGCTGCGCTCGTCGGATAATTTCTGCGTCATACAACCATCGGCACGCTCGCGATGCGTTTGAATCAGGAGCCGTCGTGGATAAGCGAGGAATGGTCACTTTTGTTCCCCACATCTCTCGAGTTTGCCGCAGGTGGAAATCCGGGGTCGCACCCTTGCCTACCCACCGCTCGCAGTCGCAAACTGGAGCCATGTCGGCGGATCTGCTGAGCGTGCGAGGTTGCGCAAAGTCCCTCTTGGGACCGGGCACGGCCCCATTCGCGAGGCAAGGGGAGTTATTCCGATGACGATTCCAGTTCGCGGCACCGCGGCTCTGATCACCGCAGCCGTGATTATTGCGATCACGCTGATCTGGCTGCCCGCCTATCGCGTCTTTTTCGCCATCAGCGTCGGCATCGGAGTCCTCGTGGCCGGTGGGCTCTTTCTCTGGCATAAATTCCGACCTGTCCGCGAGGAAGACGTTGATAACCAACGGCCGTTGGGATTACGCTGACGCGGATTGTTAGCGATCAATTCAACAACCAGGTCATCGAAGTGAATCACGGTAAAAAAATCGTGTTCGAAAAGGGAAATTGCTGTGAGCGGTGACGGCTTTAACATGCTCAATGGGTCCTACGATGCGAACACCGGGCCGAACCCGCGGTTCTTCTTGTGCTAACCGCGGTGAGCAGTCGAAGTGAACAGCGGGTACCATCGGGCCGTCGGATTCGGCCAACCTGCGCGGCTTGTTCGAGATGACAATCTCGGGCCGAAGGGTCAAGGCCGCGCATATTCTGGGCTGTCCGGACTTGGGGGATCGTAGTCGAGTCCGTACTTGTTCTTGTGGTTTGCGAGCAGATCGTCCTGATGCAGGCGAATTTCGCCAAGTGACTCGGTGCCGTCGCCAACCCGAATCTCCCGCGTGTAGGCCTTGAGATCCGCGGATGCAGCGGATGCGTGAAATACCTGCATCTGATAACGGCCGGGAGGAACCTTCGCAATCGCAATCTCTCCGTTCGCGCCAGAAATTCCGTAGTATGGCGTGCTCAGAGCGATGACAACTGCGTTCATCTGGGGATGTATGTTGCAAAAGATGAACGAAACGCCCGGGCGGTCAAACTTCACAAAGGGAGCGGCCCCACTTTCGTAAAGATGAAGGTCGAAGCGTTTACCCTCATACAGCGAAAACACATTGTGAAAGAATGGATCGTGGTTGGGGAATTCGACTCTTCCGCCGACTGGAACCACAACCAGCGAAGGATGAAAGGCCTTGTTTCTTTGCTCCAGACGAGGGACCGTAGTCTGCGCGGGCGGGTCGGGCATCGCAACGCCGATTGGCGTAAGCCAAATCACGGCGTTCGCGACGCTCTTCGCCCTATGGCCATTGCGCAGCAATTCGACCCGTGCTGTTATCTGCTGGCCGAAGGAAGGCAGGCCGCTAGCCGCAAGCGCCAAGAAAGTCAGAATGGCCTCAATTCTCTTCATCAGAAGACCCTCCTAGTCAAAACAAAACTCCCACTGCCAGATTGAGCTGATTGGTCACGCTGCTGTTTTCATAGAACGGGTAGGTTCTTAACCGGCGAAACTCGGTTGCCAAAATCAGAT
>JASHRE010000834.1 GCA_030037515.1 Candidatus Sulfotelmatobacter sp. | reverse complement strand
TTTTGCTGAAGAAAAACGGGAAGCTCCAAGCCGAACCGTTTGAGCCGGCGCCGGAGAAGGATCCAGCCCGCCGATAAGAACGAACCTAGCTGGCGGCGGCTTGTAAGTTGAGTTGTCTGTGGAGTTGTGGTTTTCCCAGCCCACCCCGCAGCCTAGTCAAGCGTTGACGTCCGCCGTTGACGAGGGTAGAAGATGGGGGATTTATGGGTCAAAGCGTAGTGGTTTTGGAAACTGACCCAAGACTGGCCCAGCACCTGGCCGGTGGCTTGCGTCCTCACTTCTCGGTACATCTGACCCGCTCCCGCGAGGAGTTGCGGGAACGGCTCGCCAACGACCGTCCCGAAGCCGTGGTGCTCAACATCGAGTACTCGCGTCTGACCGACTTGCAAAGCCTGCACCGGGACTTCCCCGCGGTGCCCATCGTATGCACTCATCGCGTTCCCGATGAGGATATGTGGATGGCTGCGATGGACGCCGGCGCCAGCGACGTCTGCCCCGTCGACGACCTGGAAAATGTTCTGACTTCCGTTCGCCGAAGCATGGAACTTTCCCGGTCTGTAGCCGCTTGATCATTTGTCACGCCGAGCCGAGCGAGGAATTTCGGGGCGTCGACGGCTCAGGCGGAAACCGGGAACCTCGCTTCCGGGATAACCTGGCTCTGACCGCCAGGGCCGCGGCATCTTTTTGAACGTGGAGTTGGGCTAGCCGGCGGCGAATTCACTCGCCCGGGTGGTAAAGTCTGCTTCGGTTACGCGGTTGAGGCTGGCTCGCTCTTCTTTTTTACTCGCACGACCGTGATCTTGGCGAAGCCTTCGTCGAAGGTGGGGGGTTTCAGTTTGGCTGCCATTCGGCGCATGACATCTTCCGGCACGACGCGATCGCGCCGTTGATGCCGCTCGATGCAGACTTCGAGCGGCACATCGAAAAAGACCGCGTGGACTTCATAGTTATAATCTTTGCCGAGTTTGATCCAGTTCTGGCGCTCGTGCGGAGTCAGGTTGGTCGCGTCCACGTAATTCATGGGACGGCGGGCGATCAGGCGGGCCTTCAGCATGGACCGCAGATTTGAAAAGACGAGATCCTGAAAACGCTGCTCGCGGATGTCATCGAACAAAAGCGAGCGCACCATGTCGCTCGAAAGGGGCGTGACATTATGGCGTTTGAACCACGTACTCTTGCCTGATCCGGGCAGGCCAATCGCCAGAACGACAATGCCCTTTGGGGGGCGTGCGGCTGGTGTCGGGATGGCTGGAGCGACTGGGGGCGCCGCTGCCGCGGGCTGGGCTTCCGGTTCAATTTCAGGCTGAGTTTCTTCCGCGGTTTCGCCGGGCGATTCGGCATCGACTCCCTGGCTCGCCGCGGGAGCAAAGGCCTGCGCAACAGCCTGTTCGCGGCGACGTCCTCCGCGACCACGGCCGCCACGGCGCCGGCGACTTCGACCGCGCTGTGACGCCGCGGCGCTGTTTGGGGGGGGCTCGTTTGGCTGCGACGGTTCTAGTTCCGCTGGTGGGGGCGTAGGCTCAACCGGAGCTTCTGCCACTTTATTTTCGGCCGCGGATTCCGGCTGGGCTTCACGCTCTCCCGGCTCAGGATTCTCTCCTGGTTCGAAATAAGCGGGCTGCAAGGGTGCCGCTGCCGGCTGAGGGGCTTTCTCGGACCGTTTCTGTTTGCGACGCTGCAGGCGATCGCGCATCCATTTCCGCATGTTCAGGCTTGTAACACAGATGCCGCAAGGTCGGCAATCGGCTGCGCGGTGATCGGAACCAGATGCAGCAGGATTGGTGCTTGGAGCCGTATCAATTCCACTTGAATCCTCGGAACCTCTTGGCGAGATCTGCCTTGTGCGGTTCACCACAAAGTCGGCTAAGAGGCGTCGCATTTCTTCGCTCGCCGTTACAATCATTGTCATGGCGAGCCAGATTCCCCAGCCCATCACGAATCAGAAATATATTTCACTAAAAACTTTTCGCAAAAACGGCCTAGGCGTCGCGACGCCAGTCTGGTTCGGACAAGACTCTGACAAGCTGTACGTGATGACGCGCAGCGATATGGGAAAGGCGAAGCGCATTCGCAACAATCCGAAAGTCACAGTGGCGCCGTGCACGATTCGAGGTAAGGTGACCGGTCCGGAGTTTCCCGCCACGGCGCGGATTCTTCCACCGGAAGAACACGCCCACGCACGACATACGATCAATCGCAAGTATTGGATGGCGCGAATTCCCTGGATATGGAGGCGAACGGATACGTATTTCGAGATGACTTTCTAGAGCGGAGAAAACAAGAAGGCGAGATAGGAGCTGCCTTTTGGGGATTTGCAAAGAAGCTTCAGGGGTGTCACAGTGGAGCTCATTGTGCTCGCTGCAGCTCCGCCCACACTTCGCACACTGATTTCTCCCGTGGTTTCGTGTGGAATCGCCGCCGTGATCTGCGTTTCAGAATTGACCGTATTAGGGGTCAATACTTGTAGCTCGATGTCGCCGCCCTAGCTTGCGTGTGGCTTTCGAACACAAAGTCCCTGTCTATACAGCTGAACGATCCCGGAAGAACCTGAAAACTTGATCTTCGGATCAACCTGATCCGATAGGTTCTCTGTGATCTTCTGGCTTGAAAATCACACCCTGGCTGCCGCGGCTGTTCATGATCAGGCGCAGAGGTTTCGAAAAGCGTAACAGACGCACGCAGCCTTGCTCTCCTATCGCCTCCTGTTCGGCCAGCCACTGCCAGTCGACCGAGCCTTCACCGGCATCGGGATTCACTGTGAAGTAGCTGACTTGAAAGGACGTCAGATTCTGAAAAAAATGACTGCCTTGCGAGGGTGTGACACGGAAATCGCGGAACCCGGCTTCGACGATCGCGCGTGCTCCGGAAATCTCGTCCCACTCCACAGGAATGCCGAGCCAGGGGTCGTTCGATCCCCAGCGGCCGACCCCTATCAACAAGTACGGACGATTCTCGGCGGCGAGCAAGGCGTTAAAGTGCGCTACGGCCCGAGCAACTTCCTGACTGCGACTTCGCTCAAAGCGGTGTGAATCGACGACCACGACGTCGTATATGTTTTCGATGCATCCGTTCCCGAGAACTCGGGTGCTTCGACAAATCAACCGCGTCGGCTCAACCTCACCAATGGTGAGGTCCTGATGATCGCGCGAGAGAGTGAGCGGCCGAATTTGCAAAAAGCCGAATTCAGCCGTCTCGGTCCCGCGGGGCAATCGAACGGCAAATTCAATCTCGACCGGATTGCCGAGCGCGTCTTCTCCCGCGCGCACCAGGACATCGAGAATCGCCGAGAGCGGAAAGATTTCATGCTTGAGCACGGGTGCAAACGTCACGACACGCGCTCCAGGGCGGCTGAAGCCGTCATAAACGGCATGATTGTCGGCAGAGTAAGTGGAAGCGAGCGCGTGAAGGGTGCCGTCGGCTTCGGCGACATCAAGTCCAAATTGCCGTTCCCGCAGATGTCCCAATCCGTTGCCCTCAGGCCGGCCGTCTAGCTCCAGCGCGCAAAACTCCGTCTGGGTGTTGGCGAGAATATCTTCGACTGAAGAAAACTGCAGCAGATTCCGGGGATAGCGGGGGCAGAACATCAGGCACTTGCCACCATCGACGACCGTTCGACCCAG
>JASHRE010000833.1 GCA_030037515.1 Candidatus Sulfotelmatobacter sp. | reverse complement strand
CCGCACCCAGAATTGGCCGCGCTGATACGGCATGCCCGGCTGAAAAGCGGCTTGCGTCGCTTCGGCTAAGCTCCCTCCGGCGAGCAGACGTGAAACCAAAAACAAGCTGATGATAACCGTGCTGTGTCGGAGATAAGAAATGTAACAAAATAAGTAAACCATCTGTAGGGATAGGGAGGTATACGGAATGGGGGGTTATGTTCAACATATTGACCATGCGTTCTGGAGGTGGGACACTTTTTCCCGGCTCCTCCACTACCCCAGATCACGTTTGACCCGTGTTTTCGTGCGCGGGTAAGATCAAACAGCACTCAGCTTTGAGCATTCCAGCGCGCGACGGCGGTCTTTTGCGGGGATCGCGTGGTTGCGGCTGATTGTTGAAAGCTGAGTGCTGACTCTTTCTATGCCTCAGGAATTGCCAAAAGCATACGAGCCGGGAGAAATTGAAAAACGCTGGGCCGAGTTCTGGACCCACGAAAAACTCTTCTCTGTACCCACCCCGCCGCCGGGCGACCGGCGTCCGGTGTTCACGCTGCTGCTGCCTCCGCCCAACGTCACCGGTCGTCTGCACATGGGCCACATGCTTAATCAGACGCAGATGGACATTATCGTACGCTGGCATCGCATGCGCGCCTTCATTACGCTGTGGCTTCCGGGAACCGACCACGCTGGCATCGCCACGCAGATGATGGTCGAGAAGCAATTAGAGAAAGAAGGTAAGAAGCGCCGGGAACTTGGCCGCGAGAAATTCATCGAGCGCGTCTGGGAGTGGAAGCGCGAGTATGGTGGAGCGATTCTCGACCAAATGAAGCGCCTGGGCGCGTCGGTCGACTGGGACCGGGAGTACTTCACCATGGACGAGAATCTTTCGCGCGCGGTACGCGAAGTTTTCGTCCGCCTGTACGAAGAGGGACTGATCTATCGCGGGAGTTACATCGTGAACTGGTGCCCGTGGCACGAGACCGCGATCTCCGATCTGGAAGTCAAACACGAAGAAGTGCAGGGCAAGCTGTGGGGAATTCGTTATCCCGTCGTGGGTTCAAATGGGTTCATCACGGTCGCGACCACGCGTCCGGAGACGATGCTCGGCGATGCAGCGATCGCGGTCAACGCGAAAGATGAGCGCTATACGTATTTGCACGGCAAGAAGGTTCTGCTGCCACTGATGAACCGCGAGATTCCCATTATTACCGATGAGCTTGCACAGCCGGAGTTCGGCACGGGCGCGGTGAAGGTCACTCCGGCGCACGATCCCGATGATTTCGAAGCGGGCAAGCGCCACAATCTGCCGCAGATCAATGTCATGGACGAGCACGCTCATATGAACGTGAACGCCGGCCCATACGCGGGACTGGACCGGTTCGAAGCCCGCAAACGTGTGCTGCACGATCTGCGCGAGCAGGGATTTCTTGTCAGCGAGAAAGATTACACGCTGGCAATCGGCAAATGCGACCGCTGTGGAACGATCATCGAACCGCGGCTTTCCGAACAGTGGTTTGTAAAGATTCAGCCGCTGGCGGATCGCGCGAAAGAGGCGGTCGAGAGCGGTGAAATCACCATCGTTCCCGACAATTACCGCCAGATCTATCTGAACTGGATGAACAACATTCACGACTGGTGCGTCTCGCGCCAGTTGTGGTGGGGACATCGCATTCCGGCGTGGACCTGCGCCGACCGGAACTGCGAGGAAGTCATCGTCGCGCGCGAAACGCCCGGGAAGTGTCCGAAATGCGGCGGCAAGGTCGAGCAGGTTTCCGACGTTCTCGATACTTGGTTTTCATCGGGATTATTGCCGTTTACCACGCTGGGCTGGCCCGAGAAGACGCGTGATCAGGAGGTTTTCTATCCGACGACGACGCTGATTACGGCGTACGAGATCCTGTTCTTCTGGGTAGCACGGATGATCATGTTTGGCTGCCACTTCATGCGAGGCCATCACCAAGATCCCGCGATCAAGAGGGCCAGCGGATGGGCGGAGAAAAAGAATGACAGCGTTCCCTTTCGCCAGGTCTACATTCATGCGCTAGTGCGCGATGCCGAGCGGCAGAAGATGTCGAAGACGAAAGGTAATGTGGTCGATCCTTTGGATGTGATCAACCGCTTTGGAACCGACGCAACGCGCTTTACGTTGGCGGCAATGGCCGCCCCAGGTACCGATATAGCGTTCAGTGAGAGCCGGACAGGTGGATATCGCGCTTTCGCCAATAAGATCTGGAACGCGGCGCGCTTCATGTTCATGAACGTGGATCGGATTGAGCCGGGACTTCGTCCGAGCGGGGCAGCCGGGGGCGGCTGTCCCCAGGCGGGCATTGCCGGATTCAAAGCCGCAACCCTCGAAGATCGCTGGATTCTCTCCCGCTTTAATCGGGTCACGGCAGATGTCAACGATGCGCTCGAAACCTTCCGCTTCCACGAAGCGGCAAATCGCATTTATGACTTTTTCTGGGGAGAATTCTGCGATTGGTATCTAGAGCTGATTAAGCCAAGGTTGAATACTGAGTTTGGAGACAGAGCGCGAATCGCTTGCTCGAATCTGGTCAGTCTCTTCGATGCTTCCCTGCGCCTGCTGCACCCCATCATGCCATTCATCACCGAAGAAATCTGGCAGGCGCTGTGGGAAGGCGAGGCACCGGCGAAGTCGATCGCCCTGGCTTCATATCCGCAGGCGGATGAGAAGCAGTTCGACCTCGCCGCTGAAACGGAAATAGCAATTCTGCGGGACCTGATTGTCAGCGTCCGCAACCTGCGTGCGGAACTGAAGGTTGAGCCGAAACGCAAGATACCAATCGAAGTCTTCGCGCATGAGGCGCAGATAGAGAAACTCATCGAAGAAAACCGCAGCGCGGTCGAGCGGCTGGCGCATGTCGATAAAATCACATTTGTGCAAAACTCGCTGGCCAAGCTGCCCGGTTCACGGAGCACGGCGCGCTTCGACGTTCATATCATCCACGAACGCAAGATCGATGTGACCGCGGAATGTGAGCGTCTAAGAAAGGAATTGGACCGACTCGAACGCGGTATCGCGAATGCGGACCGCCAGCTCGGCGATGAACAATTCCTGGCCAAAGCACCGGCGCAAATTGTCGAGAATCTGCGTAAGCAGCAGCACGAGTTCGGAGTTTTGAAAGACAAGACGCTGAGCAAGATGCGCGAGATCGGTTGCGGCTAATCTGGGTCGCGAGGTTACCGTCGGATTCGTATTTTCGCGGAGGACAGTACCCGCGCCACACTCAATCCGACGCGCCAAACGCGTCTTCCTGTTTTGGCAATATCCACCGAATTTTGGGACGATGTGCGGGAAATCACATCACTAAGGAACCCTTCCCCATACCCTTGCCATTCACTCCCGCCATGCTTTTTCGCTGGGGTTGGAAGAACACTGATACGAAGCCTTGGCCCTTCTGACCGGCTGCTCGCATCGAGCACTACCGCGCGGCATTGGCACATCGGGCGGAG
>JASHRE010000832.1 GCA_030037515.1 Candidatus Sulfotelmatobacter sp. | reverse complement strand
CGCGTAAAAAAAGTGGGGAACTTTCATGTCTTCGAGCCGGCGGTGTCCCGCGCAGCCGCGCAGCGACGCCTCATCGACGACCTGCTGGCTTTATTCGGCGGACGCACGCAGCCGGTCGTGGCGCATCTGATCGAATCGGGCAAGCTCACGCTCGCCGACGTAAAGGAAGCCGAGAAAGCCTTGCGCAAGCTGCAGAGAAAGGATGACGGCCAGTGACCCTGCGAGATTTTTCCGCGTTCTGGACGGCCGCTGCTCCTGCCCTCGCCAATCATCTGTGGCAATCCACTTTGTTCGCAGCTGCGGCCGGAGTACTGACGCTGGCTTTGCGCCAGAATCAAGCCCGCACTCGCTATTGGATTTGGATGGCAGCGTCACTGAAGTTTGTGATCCCGTTCGCACCCCTTATCGCCATCGGAAAACGCTTGTCATGGTTTCGCGGCGGGAGCGCTGCGCCAGCGGGCCTGTCGGTCACGATCGAGGAACTTGGGCAGCCATTCACCCGGCCGGTGGCGACCACAATCGGCGCGTCCGCAGTTCCGACCCACGCCTCGGTTCCAAGCTCACTGTTTCCGACAGCTCTGGTTCTTATCTGGATTGCTGGATTTCTTGGTGTGATTGCGGTCTGGTGCGTGCGCTGGCGGCGAATTTCTGCCGCCATTCGTCAATCGACGCCGCTGGTGAATGGTCCTGAATTCGAAGCTCTGCGTCGTCTGGAGGGTGCCGCAGAGGTTCCGGAGCAAGTGAAAATTCTTTCTTCACCAACCACGCTGGAGCCGGGCATCTTTGGCGTTGTCCGGCCGGTACTGCTATGGCCCGAGGGAATTTCCGCGCGCCTCACCCCGAATCATCTCGAAGCCGTTCTCGCGCATGAGTTGTGCCACGTCCGCCGCCGCGACAATCTGGCTGCCGCACTTCACATGATCGTCGAAGCGCTGTTCTGGTTTCATCCGTTGGTTTGGTGGATGGGAAGCCGATTGATCGACGAGCGTGAGCGCGCCTGCGATGAGCAGGTTCTCGAATTCGGCGGCCGGCGCGAAGTCTACGCCGAAAGCATTCTGAAGGTCTGCGAGTTTTGTGTGGGGTCTCCGCTAGCCTGTGTCGCCGGGGTCACAGGATCCGATCTCAATAAAAGGATGGTTCGCATCATGTCTGAGCACAGTGGACGAAAACTCGATTTCAGCAAACAACTTCTCATCACCACGGCCGCGGTTCTGACGATTGCTATTCCGGTCGTTTTCGGCGTGCTGGACGCGACCCCTACCCGGGCGCAGTCACCGGACGCCGCGACCACTCCAACCTTTCAGTCATTCTCGATTAGACCTAGTCAGGAAACGACACCCATGCCCACTTATGCGGGCAGCGGTGCGCACATGTTGAGAATGATGCTCGGCCCGGATGGATTCTTTGCCGCCAACGTCACAATGGCGGCCCTCATCGAGGAGGCCTACGCAGTCGAGGCCAATCAGCTCGCAGGCGGACCGGACTGGTTGAATACGGATCGGTTCGATGTACAAGCCAAGGTCGATAGGTCGCAAGTGCCCGGCTTCGGCTTGGGGCCCAATAAGCCCGCGACCGAGCGCATGCTAAAAGCGGCTTTGGCGCAACATGCACAGCTGGTGGTGCATACCGAGATGAAGGATCTGCCCACATACGCATTGGTAGTCGCTGACGGAGGCTCAAAACTTCAGCCCGCCCAGGTTCCGGACACCGCGGAAGGTGGTAACGGCATGGTCGGTATGCGGCGCATGACGATGCAAAAGGGATCCGGTGGGCAGGTGGTAGGGCTAGCCGCCCAAGGAATCCCCGTCTCCGATTTCGCCTGGCAGTTGTCGAAGCAGTTAGGCACGCCAGTCGTCGACAAAACTGGTCTGAACGGCACCTACAATTTCGAATTTCAGTGGGCGGCGCCAGCACCCCCGAACGCAAGCGAAAATCCAGCACCTGAAAGCGCAGAAGCCGCCTCATCGATCGCCACCGCTCTGGATCACCAGCTCGGCCTTAAGTTAGTCCCGCAAACTCAGCCGATGCCGATCGTGGTTATCGATCACATCGAAAAACCCACGGCAGATCAATCTCAGCTCTCCGCGCCAGTTCCGGTTTCCGAAGAGGCGATGAACCAACTGATTTTGAAGAAAGTACCACCGGCTTATCCCGAGCTAGCGCGCCGGGCGCACATTGAGGGCACGGTGACCCTTGACGCCATAATCGGCAAGCAGGGCGATGTCGAAAACCTGCAAATTGTGAGCGGACACCCGCAGCTGGTTCCCGCCGCGATTGAAGCGGTGAAACAATGGAAATACCAACCGTACCTTCAGCAGGGGGAACCTGTCGAGGTAGCCACGCAGATACACGTCGGCTTTCCGTTTTCGGAGTGAGCGGGCGGAGAATCGGGCCGAGCTTCTCCTCTATCGACCGGGGTCCAGCGAAAGGGCAAGCAGAACAAATATCTTCCGAAGGGTGAGTTCGCTCAGGTAGAGAACGGATGTTCTCTGCCTTTTTTTTGCGGACGAGCCTTGCCAACTCTACACGCGCTCCCTGCGTTCAGCTGGAAACCACAATAACCACACCGCACACCGACTCCAGAATCGCCGTGCTAGACTGAATTTCCGGGCCATGGCTACGCTTCGACTCATCCTGCTGTGGCATCAGCACCAGCCGTTTTACAAAGACCTGGTCAGTGGCGAATACCGTCTGCCTTGGGTGCGCCTGCACGCGCTCAAAGACTATTACGGCATGGTAAAACTGCTCGACGAGTTTCCCCAAGTTCATCAGAATTTCAACCTTGTCCCGTCGCTAATGGTGCAGATTCAGGATTACGTCGATGGCACGGCGAAAGATCCTTTCCTGGTCGTCGCCAGCAAGCCGGCAAAGGACTTGTCTGAGGATGAACGGCGATTCGCCCTGCAGTATCTGTTTCAGGCGAATCCGCAAAATGTGATTGGGCGCTATCCGCGTTACCGCGAGCTCTGGGAGCGATTTCGCGAGCACGGGGATCATCCCGAGCGCGCCGAGCGCTATTTTCAGCCGCAGGATTTCACGGATCTGCAGGTTTTGTCTCAGATCGCCTGGTTCGACGAGTTTTTCCTGGAAGAAAAAGATATTGCCCGGCTGGTGGCTAAGGGACGTAACTATTCGCTCGACGATCAGAAATTTGTGATTGCGCGCGAGCGCGAACTGATCGGCAAGGTTCTGCCAGCGCACGCCGAAGCGGCAAAGAAAGGCTCAATCGAAATTTCCGCAACGCCGCTTTATCACCCCATCCTGCCGCTGGTGTGCGACACCAACGCTGGAGCGGTTTCCTCGCCCGGACTGCCGCTGCCCAAGAATCGCTTCCGTCATCCCGAGGACGCCCGAGAGCAGCTGGCTCGCGCTCTCGATTTGCATCTGCAGGTTTTCGGCATGCGCCCGAAGGGAATTTGGCCCTCGGAAGGCAGCGTTTCCGAAGAAGTGCTCGCCATTGCGCACAGTCTCGGCGTTCAGTGGATGGCGACCGATGAAGGGGTGCTCGGCCGCACCACCGGCGTCTTCTTTGCTCGCGACAGCGGCGGCCGTCTGCCCGCGAATCTGGCCGAACGGCTCTACAACATTCATCGTTACGAAAAAGGCCAGACCGCCATGCACCTGGTATTTCGCGACCACACGATCTCCGATCTGATCGGATTCGTCTACTCTGCGATGGCGCCCAACGATGCCGCCAACCATCTGCTGAACAGCATCAAAGAGGCGGCCCGGCCGGTTCTGGAAAAGGGCCGCGACGCGGTTGTTTCCATTATTCTCGATGGAGAAAATGCCTGGGAGTACTATCCCAAGTCTGGCCGCGAATTCCTGCGCCGTTTTTATGACGCGTTGCAGCGTGAGCCCGGAGTTGAAGCCGTGACGATCTCCGAGGCCATCGCGAGCCACAAAGATCTCGGCAAGCTCGACTCGCTGGTTCCCGGCTCGTGGATCAATGCCAATTTCAACGTCTGGATCGGCGCTCCCGAAGACAATCGAGCCTGGGACTATCTCTGCAACGCGCGTGAGTTCTACGCGCAAAACGCGGCGCGTGCCAACGATGCCCAGCGCAAGCTGGCGTTTGACGAGATTCTGATCTGCCAAGGCAGCGACTGGAACTGGTGGTATGGACCCGAACACCATTCGGCCAACGATCGCGACTTCGACGAACTGTATCGCAAGCATCTGTCGAATGTGTACCAGGCGCTGGGGGCGAATCCCCCGGATTATCTGGCCCAGCCCATCACCGGCGCAGAAGTCCGGCCGTCGTTTGTACCGCAGACGGCTTACATTCATCCCCGCATCACGGGAGATAAAGTCCGTTACTTTGAATGGATGGGCGCGGCTGCATACACGGCCGATCATCGCGCCGGATCCATGCACGGCAAGCGGTTCCTGCTCGACGCCGTCTACGCCGGCCTGGATGCAACCCATCTGTACGGACGTCTGGACTTCAACGAAAAGGTTCCCGACGCCGATTTCGAAATCGTGGTCAACGTCGAATCTTGGGCTTCGGCGGAGCCGCGTCCACGTCGCGCCTTGCGCATTGACGTTGGGGCACACGATCACAAGATCAGAGACTGGAAGATCGAAAGCGCCGACGGAAAGACGCTGGCCTCGCCGGCGAAATCAGACGAGAATGCGAAACTGGCCCTGCTGCGAACCTTCGAATTCAAATTACCCCTGGTCTGGCTGCTGGCAAGTCCGACTGCTTCGTCGTTGCCGACCCCCGCCAATCCCAGGCCAATCGCCAGCGTTCCGGCGACGGACAAGCTCCGCCTACGTTACAGCCTATGGCAGAATCGGCTGCCCGCCGACTCACTTCCGCTCGAAGGATGGATCGAATTGCAGGTACTGAGCGAGGGCGATCTTCTGTTTAGCGCGTAGAATTTCCCGGTCACATCAAATTCTCTTCTCATCCCCGGCGAAGCAGAATTGTTTGAAGTCCACCAGTCTACACGGTTGAGGGATCTCGTGTGGCAATCCTAAAACCCGAAACTTGCGACTAAGCTGAGGGCAAAAGCAAGGCCGAAGCACGACTTCGGCCGCGTAATCGATCTGAGGGGTCGCTACTTGGCCCCGCTCCCGGCCACTGCCGACGCCGTCGTCGTGCCCGGCGCAGCCGTCGTGGTCGCATTTGGGGAATTCCCATTCATCGCCATCGGACGATTCAGTTCCAACGTCAGCTCCGTGCCTGCGGGCAAAATCGCCGAACGATGCTTCGCCAGCCAGAATCCCGTCCCCGATCCCGCACCGATCAGTCCGCCCACCAAAATTCCCGGAGGCCCGCCAATCAGTCCGCCGATCAGCATTCCACCGACGGTGCCACCGCCGGTTTCGGCCGTATCGCGGCGGTCGTGACCTGATCCCTTAAATTGACCTTCATCATTCACGTCGGTGCCGGGAATGTTCGTATCGGTCAGAGTCGCATCGAGGTAGTAGCGCTGGCCATTGGGAAAGATCACTGCCTCGGGAAGAATTCCGATCGTTGGCCGTCCCGAGATGCGCCGTGGCTCACTGACCTTCGTGACCCGGCCTTCGACGACCGCTCCGGCGGGAATGAGCATTTGCCCGTGCGCCAGCACCGGCTGAGTGATGCTGCCGCGGAAGGGATCTCCCGGACGATTGCTGAAGGTGGCCAGCGTCGTTTCCAGCCGAACCATCAATACCGTGCCTGCGGGAACTGGAGCGCCCGTCGGCGCTGCCGCGGGAGCATTCGTCTGTGCGCTTACCATCGAGGCAAGCAGCAACCCGGACGCGAGTAGCGCAACGTCTTTCATGATTACCTCCAACTGCGATCATTCTATGACTTTAGATCAGCTGCGATCCGCCCACAAGCAGCAGACAGTACACGAGGAATCAGGGGAGATAAGAGCGCTTGCGGACTGTCCAGATGGACGGTTCCGGAGCGAGAAAAGGTTGTCCAACTTCCGTGCGCATCGTCACATGCGCATCATTTCCATCCGATATAATCGTGGGTTTTACCAACCGCGATGCGAGTGACGCACAGCAACGTGGGCGATCCCAGCGGACGCGCTTTCTCCTTTGCTGCACGCTCTGAAAGGTCCGAAAAAATCGTGGGTGGTTCAAATATATCTCTACGCAAAGGAAAGCAGAGGCATCATGTCCAGTATCGGAGAAATTCATGCACGGGAAGTTCTCGATTCACGCGGCAATCCTACGGTTGAAGCGCAAGTCTTTCTGGCTGACGGCTCGTTCGGACGCGCCATCGTTCCTAGCGGAGCCTCGACCGGCGAGCACGAAGCGGTCGAGCTTCGCGATGAAGATACCAACCGTTTCCTCGGCAAAGGCGTGCTCAAAGCCGTCGAGAACGTCAACAGTGAGATCGCCGAGGCCCTGGCCGGATTCGACGCCTTCGATCAGCGGGCGCTGGATCAGAAGATGATCGAACTCGACGGCACTGAAAACAAAGGCCGTCTCGGCGCCAACGCCATTCTCTCCGTTTCCATGGCGGCCGCGCGAGCGTCGGCCGAGAGCCTGAAGGTTCCTCTTTATCGTTATCTTGGCGGAGCTGGCGCGAACACGCTGCCCGTTCCCATGATGAACATCCTCAACGGTGGAGCTCACGCCGACAACAATGTCGACTTCCAGGAATTCATGGTCATGCCCGTCGGCGCGACTTCCTTCGCCGAAGCGCTGCGCTGGGGCGTTGAAGTCTTTCACACGCTGAAGGGTGTTCTGAAAAAACGCGGCTACAACACCGCTGTCGGCGATGAAGGCGGATTCGCCCCCTCCCTCAAATCGAACGTCGAAGCCATCGAAGTCGTGCTGGAAGCAATCTCCAAGGCCGGATACAAGCCCGGAGAAGAAATTGCCATCGCGCTCGACCCAGCGGCCAGCGAGTTCTACGAGAATGGAAAATATGTCTTCAAGAAGTCCGACAATTCTAGCAAGGGCTCCGACGACATGGTTCGCTTCTGGACGAAATGGGCGAACGACTATCCGATCGTCTCGCTCGAAGACGGGTTGTCGGAACAAGATTGGGACGGCTGGCAGAACCTGACCGAAGAACTGGGCGGGAAAATTCAGCTGGTCGGCGACGATATTTTTGTCACCAACATTCAGATTTTCGGTGAAGGCATCGAGAAGGGAATCGCCAACTCGATTCTGGTCAAACTCAATCAGATCGGTACGGTCAGTGAAACGCTCGACGCGATCGATCTCGGCCGCCGCAACGGATATACGTCCGTCATCTCGCATCGTTCCGGCGAAACCGAAGACACATTCATTGCCGATCTTGCAGTCGCCACGGGAGCGGGTCAGATCAAAACCGGATCGGCCTCGCGCACTGACCGCATCGCCAAATACAATCAGTTACTGCGCATCGAAGAAGAACTGGGTGATTCCGCGAGATTCCTGGGCCTGAAGGCATTGAACTATCAGGGAACTGCTTCATAAGGGTCGAGGGCGTTCATTGGGGGGGTGCCCATGTCTTGCCGCCTTGACCAGACATGGGAATCCCAGCTTCGGGAAGCGCGGGTGGGAATTGTCTTCCGGAAGAAAGAGTGGGATGGAGCCGGAACAACACCCCCGCGAAGCGGAGGAGTGTCGAGCATCGGAACGGGTCCGGTACGGTCGGCACGGCCAGCTCGTTCCAACCAGGAGCATCGTCATGAAACGAATCGGCCAGCTTTTAATCCTCGTGATCCTGATCGGCGGCCCCCTCTGGACGCAGGAAACAACGTCAAACGATGCTCCTGCTACCAGAGCGGACGTCGAGAAGCTTTTCACCACTCTGCACATCCACGAACAAATACGCAGCATCATGGAAATTTCCGCCAAGCAATCGATGCAGACGGTCCGGGAGAGCTTGAAGCAGAAGCTGCCAAATGTGACCGACGACGACCTGGATCGTGCCACTGCCATGACCGACACCCTGCTGAAGAGCATGGACCTCGACGGCATGCTCAATGACATGATCCCCGTCTATCAGCGTCATCTCACGAAATCAGACGTGGCCGCCATGTCGGCGTTCTATGAAACTCCCACCGGGCAGAAATTGCTCCGCGAACAACCAGCTATGACCGCCGAGGCCATGAAAGCCGTTCAGCCTCGCATGGAGAAGATGTTGAGCAATCTGATGGATCAAGCCGAAAAGACCGCGCGAGAGTCGGTCTCCCACTCGCAATCTACCAACAATAAGAACTGAGGCAAAATCATGATCAACGATTTACTGCTCATCGAATTTAACGAAGAAGCCAACAAAACGCGTGCCATACTCGAGCGTGTTCCCATCAAGGCCGACTTCAAGCCACATCCAAAATCAGCAGCTCTAGGAAAGCTCGCGCCGCACGTAGCGCAATTGCCGGAACTCGGAGCCACCGTCCTGACGACGCCCGAGCTCGATTTCAGCAACCGATCCTTCACGCCGCTCACATTTGAATCTTCCCAACGGCTGGTGAAGGCATTCGATGCGGGCGCAGCCAAAGTTCGTTCTGCGCTCGAAAAACTGCCCGAGAATGCCTGGAACCAGCCCTGGAAACTGAGCTTCCAGGGTAAGCCGATTTTCAGTGGATCGCGCTTCCTTGCCTACCGCCAGATGTTCGTGAATCACCTAGTCCACCATCGCGCGCAGCTGGGTGTATATCTGCGGTTGAACGACGTGCCGCTTCCGGCAACTTACGGGCCTTCGGCGGATGACACCATGGGATTCTGATGGCAAGCGGATTCATTCGAGCTCGTTTTCTAAAGGTGCGTTAGTGGCAAACTTCTTGAAGTAGCCAGGAGCTAAATTTTGTTCCGTCCGAAACCGCTCGTCCTAATCATCCTCGACGGCTGGGGATACCGCGCCGAGACCAACGGTAACGCCATCGCGCTCGCCCGCAAGCCGACCTACGACCGACTGTTGCGCGACTATCCGAATACACTGATTCACACCAGCGGTCCCTTCGTTGGCCTGCCCGAAGGCCAGATGGGCAATAGTGAAGTCGGCCACCTCAACATCGGGGCGGGGCGCATCGTGCATATGGACATCACCCGCATCGACCGCATGATCCAGAACGGCGAACTGTTCAGGCATCCCGTGCTGCTTGAAGCCACGAAGCACGCCCGCACTGGCGAGCGTCGTTTGCACTTGTTTGGTCTAGTCTCCGACGGCGGTGTGCACTCGCAGCAGGCGCATCTCTACGCCTTGCTGAAAATGGCGAAGCAGCAGGGACTGGAGCGCGTCTTTGTCCACGCCTTTATGGACGGTCGTGACACGCTGCCTACCAATGGTGCCGGATATCTCGAACAACTTGAGCAGAAAATGCGCGAATACAAATGCGGCAAGATCGCCACCGTAAACGGCCGCTACTACGCCATGGATCGCGACCGCCGCTGGGAGCGGATTGCCAAGGCTTACAACGCAATGGCTTTCGCCGCTGCCGAGGGTGGAAAGAAATCTGATGCGGTGCAGGGAATGAAAGACTCCTACAACAAAGGCGTGACCGACGAATTTGTCGTGCCCTTTGTCTGCACCGACAATCGCGGCGAACCGATGGCCACGATCCGTGATGACGATTCCTGCATCTGCTTCAACTTCCGCGCCGACCGGGTTCGCCAGATCACCCGCGCGCTGGCGCGCAACAGCGGTCTGAATGCGCAGGGCGGCGCCGACCTTCCGGGCGCCGCCGATCTGGACGCGACCATTCCTCGCGACCGCGTTCCGAAAAATCTGCACTACGTCTGCATGACGCAATACGACAAGAACTTCAGCCTGCCCGTCGTTATTTCTCCTGAGTCGATGGCGAACATTCTCGCCAACGTCATGGGCAATCAGAAAATGCGCAACCTGCGCCTCGCTGAAACCGAGAAATACGCCCACGTCACGTATTTTTTCAACGGAGGTGTCGAGCAGCCCTTTCCCGGCGAGGACCGCATTCTCGTGCCTTCTCCGAAAGTGGCAACTTACGATCTAAAACCGGAAATGAGCGCCGCAGGAATCGCCGACGCCGCGGTCAAAGCCACAGAAGACGGCACATTCGACGTCATGATTGTGAACTTTGCCAACGCCGACATGGTTGGCCATTCCGGCAAGATCGAGCCCACGATCAAAGCCGTGGAGACGGTCGATTCCTGCCTCGGCCGTATCGAATCCGCTGTCCGAGCCAAAGGCGGAGCCCTGCTGATCACCGCCGATCATGGCAACGCAGAATTGATGATCGATCCCGCCACCGGCGGCCCGCACACCGCGCATACCACGAATCCCGTTCCGTTCGTCGTCGTCTCGGAAAACTCGAAGAAATTCACGCTCAAGGCAAACGGATCGCTGCGCGATATCTCCCCGACGATCCTGGGAATGCTTGGCGTCGATGAGCCGAAGGAAATGACCGGAGCGGATTTGCGGGTAGTCAAAAAATAAATTCGAAGGCACGGGATGGCGCGGGTTATTCCGCGCGTCTGGTGAGGAGCCCACAGGGAGGGTTGCCGGGTCCCAAGAAGCAATCAGCGCTGCTTATCTGGCGGATGCATTGCCCAACTTCGCAGCCGCGGGAAACTGGCGGAGGAGGTCCCTTTACAAACCAGCGATCGATCCCGATGCCCATGGCTTCCCTGTCGTTGTCAAACCCATGGCCGGAAACATGCGTTCCCGCTGGACGGATTTTCTCACTTCGGGCGGGAAAGAACCCGATCGCACGCGAGTTTGAGCAAAAGCATGCCGCCCGGTCCGCGCCAAGACCAGGCTCAAGAACGGGGCACAATGGCACCATCAAAGCGTCGGTCATGGCTTGCCGATCCAAGTCACTCTGCAGCTTCGTGCAACTCCGCCCGAGCTTCTGCACATTGATGGCGGCCGAGTCGGACGTGCGGGCTTGGGATGACGTAGCGGATACAACAGCCCGGAATGGGTTCAGTTGGCAAGCAGCGCCGGCGCGGTCGCGATCAACCCGGCGGCAATTTCCAGATCGTGCAGGTCTTCGCGGCTGAAATCCTGCGCGTACTTGGGATCGAGTCCCTTGCGCGAAATCTGAATCACGCCAACCACGGTCGAACCGCGGTCCATCACCGGAACCGACATCAGCTTCTGAATCGGAGCCGGCGGCGCAGCGTCGTCCGAAGCACCTGCCTCGGGCTTGATGGTTTCAAAGATGCTGGCGTGCTTCACGCGCGCGAAATTATTGAAGATCTCGGCTTTCTTGCTGAGTGCTGTATGCGCCGCGACCGCTTTGCTCGAAAGCGGTATCGATCCCGTGGTGCGCAGATGTTCAGGAAACAGGAAGCGCAACAGGCCGTTTTCCAGTCTCAGCAGGGCAACCTCGGTGTACTGTACGTGGAAAATCCTGGCCAGGACCGTGCACAAGTCCATGGCCGAAACCCCTTGTCCCAAAACCCCACCTAAGGGGAGGAGATGCTCCGGAAGAACGACTTCCTCTTCCATCATGGCTGGCATCATCGCCGGATCGTTGTTCTGGGTCATAAGCATGTCTTGCGTACCCGCAGGACGCATTCACTCTACCGCATTTTGCCCGCCAAAAGGCACTTCCGAAAGTAACGCCCCTCGTGGAAGGAACTTCTTTGTTTTCAGTGAAAACGGCCCGCGGAAACCCAGTTTCGCATAGTAACCAGCAGGTTTGAGCCAGCCAGAAACCATCATCAGACTGACAGATTTTGTCACACCGCCAGTTTCACCACCGTGACAGAGACGAGACGGAGAAAAAGCAAATAACCCCGGTACGCGGAGGCCATTTCCGAACCCCGCGTCCTTTACCAGCGGCGCGAAGAATCTCGCCTGCAGGAACCTGTCAGCAGTTGGGATACGCTGGAATGGTGATGCCAGCTCCTGGGAGACAGCTGAACCCGGTTTTCTCTGTGTCTCTGTGCCTCGGCGGTGAAATTGACATTGCCCACGCGCTCGCATTGTCATTTAGACTTCCAAACGTTATGACTTTACCAACGCAACCGAATGTGAAATTAACCAACGCTTCCGACTATCGCGAGAACTACGCCAACAGCGTGCAGATGCGCGTGAACATCTGGGATTTCTTCCTCGTCTTCGGCACGCTGCAGCAACAGAGCGAGACGCAGGTCGACATCCGCAATTTTCAGGGAATTTATTTGAGCCCGCAGCAGGCGAAAGCGCTGCTGGGACTGTTGCAGCAGAACGTGGCTGGGTACGAAACCGCTTTCGGCGAGATCAAACTAGATCCGCGCATGGCACCGCACGGGCCCGTGCACTGACACAAAGCAGGTGTAGGGACGCACGCCGCTTGCACAATGCGAAAGCAAAGCGTCCTCACGAACTCGCAACGGGCCTTGGCGCCGCGGCTTCGGATTGCAGCAGCAACGGTTCCTCCGGTATGACGATCCAAGCGATCGGATACGAGACCATCCCGATAACCGTCGTGAATGACGCGATCAGCCAGACCACGCGGACGAACGTCACGTCCACATCGAAATATTCCGCGAAACCCATGCAAACGCCGGCGATCTTGCGTCCCTGCCGCGGACGCACCAGCCGCTTGCGCGCGGCCGACGCTGCCACGTGAGTCCCACAATAGGCGCAAACGTTCGACTCATCCTGAATCACTTTACCGCAATAGTTGCAGTACATAATCCGGCCCTCTCAGGTATGGTACGCGAGCGCGCACCCCTAGTTCCATACGAACCGCTCGTTGGCAGCGGGTCAGTTTGGCTGCCATCCTGAGCCAGCCGAACTTGCGCAGCGAAGATCTGAACGATCCGCGCGGCGTCACGGTTCTTGCGACGCAATGGCGCGCCTTTGGATCGCCTCCATTTTAAAATTTAAAGATTTCCGACCCTGCGCGCGCCTGTGGCCTCCCCTTGACCCGCTGATTTAGAATCCTCTCGCTCCAAAAACCTCCATCAGGTCGACAGTGCGGCCCGAATGTTCCCAGGAGGATCCATGCACCACTCGCGCCGAAGGGTTTTTCAACTTTTCCTCATCACGCTGTCGGCGTATTTTCTGAGTTGCAGTTCCGCTCACGATTCCGATGAATACTACGCCTTCATCGCCGCGAATCTGCAGGTTCCGTATTGGAAGACCGCGGGCACGGGATTTGCGCACGCCGCGGCGCTGTTGAACGTGCGCTCTGATTTCGATGGACCGCAAAACTACGACGCCACTGCGGAAAAGGAAGCCTTCGACCGGGCAGTGCAGAAAAAAGCCAGCGGCATCCTGCTCGCCGTCACCGATCCCGCGGTCCTCAAAGACAGCATCGATAAAGCCGTCGCCGCGGGCATTCCCGTTGTCACCATCGACTCCGACGCGCCGGCGAGCAAACGCCTGTTTTTCATCGGTACGAATAATTACCAGGCCGGATTTACCGGCGGACAACGCCTGGCGCAGGAACTCCACGGCAGAGGCAACGCGGTCGTCTTCACCATGCCCGATCAGCCCAATTTGCAGGACCGCCTGCGCGGTTACAAAGACGCGCTCGCGGCCAC
>JASHRE010000831.1 GCA_030037515.1 Candidatus Sulfotelmatobacter sp. | reverse complement strand
CTTCTAAAGAACGTGAGGAAACTCGATGATAAGCACGACCAGTAAAATCAGCGAGTCAGTTGCACAACTGCACGAAATTCATAGCGTTCGGGTCCACGAGTACGATTTGGTTCTGGGCACATTTGATGGCGCGGGCTACAACCTTACCTTTATGGGCGGCGGCGACAACAATGTTACTCATCATCACGAGAGATACGGTGCAACCCTTTGCTTCATATCCGGCAAGGGTAAGGTGCGGGTGAATGATGCGTTTCTCGGGTACGGTCCGGGATCCTGCTTCAAGGTCCCGCGCAAAACTGTTCATCAGATCGTGTGCGACGACACCGACACCTTGATGCTGACGATCCAGAGTCCGGCAACGACGTTCAGTGAAAAGGGCTGGGGTGACATCGTTTACGATGAACAGCTCTTTTAAGCGAGTATTCTTCTTGCTCCGTCACTCTAATTGCGAATTCTCAAGTGGTCGGCGGTTCTCGTAAACAGACGATGTTCACTCAAATTTCTATCTCTTTTGTAGAGTCTTGCCAAAGAGCGGAGAACATTATGGACGCGGGAATGGAAATCAAGTTCGGTGCGCCCTATTATTCAGTGATTCCATTGACCCTCCGAGGGCTTTGGCGTTTGTCTACAGCATGCCTGTTTGTGGCGGTCTGGGTGACGATTCCGATCGGCGTCTGGGGTCAAGCAGCCAAGCCTACTCCGGCAGATGCGCCGATGCTGACGCTAGACCAGGCCCTCAACATTGCAGTTCATAACAACAGGCAACTGCAGATCAGCGGTCTTGATGTGGTAAAGGCTCACGAGAGTCTGGCGGAGGTCAGAACCAATTTTTTCCCCGTACTGAAATCCTTTGGTCTAGGAGGATTCCCGTTCCGGCCTATCTCCTTCACATTTCCTGCTGGAGTTTTGGGAGTATATCCCACAGTTGGACCGATTCCAGCGCAGAACTCCACCATCACCACGCCCCAAAGGCCGACCGGCTCGATCAACGCCTCCGCTGACCAGGCGCTCACTCAGCTTTACAAATTGGACTTGGCTGCGCATGCGGCTTTCATCAGCCTGCAGCTTGCCCGAGAAGCTGAACGTGCGCAACATCAGGAGACAGTCCGGGAGGTCAAAACCGCTTACCGGCAGCTGGCGCAGGCACAAGCAGAAGTCGGCAGTGCAGAGGCTGCTGTGAAATACCTCACTGAACTGTCGGAACTCACCGATAGGAGATTGGAACAGCAAACCGTGCTGCTCTCGGACTCTCTGGCCGTTAAGGCGAATCTCAAACAGCAGCGCTATCAACTCCTTACTTTGCAGGATTCGTTCGAAGTGCAGGAAGAATCCTTTAACCGGCTTCTGGCGCGAGACGTCCACTCTGCGTTTTCTGTCGAGCCGCAGCCTTCGCCCGAGTTTGCTGAGCTCGATCTCGACGCAGCCCGTAAGCAAGCGCTCGAGCAGCGTCCGGAAATCCGGGAGGCGCGGCTGCGGGTCGCTTCGGCCAAAGTCGACGTTCGGCGTGAAAAGGCTGAGTACATTCCAGATCTAAGCTTGAACGTCACTTACGTGTCTTTTCAGAATGTCGCTTTTTTGCCCAAGAACTACAGTTCCGTCGGTCTGGCGCTGAGCTGGCAACCTTTCGATTGGGGATACAAGAAGCATCGCATCGGGGAACTGAAGGCTACTGCGGAGCAGAAGGGTCTTTCCGAAGAGGATATAGAGCAACAGGTCATTGTGGAAGTGGACCAAAAATACCGCACTTTAAACGAAGCGCGGATGCTGCTCGATGCCGATGCCGACGCGCGACAAGCGGCACAGCAGAAATTGAAGGAGATGACGAACAGTTACGAATTAAAGGCCACACTTCTTTCCGGTCTGCTGGAGCAACAATCTGCGGTCTCGAAAGCCGAAACGGAGTATCAGCACGCTCTGGCCGCCTGCTGGACAGCGAAGGCCAACTTCGACCGGGCCATCGGAGAAGACTAGATGAGCATCATGACTGTCACTTCCTCATATCGTTGGTGCGCATTGCTTGCTATGTGCGGGATCACGCTTGCGGGCGGCGGATGCAGCCGAACACCGGCACCCTCGCTGCAAGTTGTAAACGTTGGAACTGTGCAGCAATACACGCCGGATGCCGGGCAGAAATTTTCTACCTCGATCAGCGCCTTCGCTCAAGTTGATCTCGCGTTCAAGTCGGGGGGGTTGGTCGAGAATATATTGCAAGTCAAGGGCGACGATGGGCGCACGCGTCCGGTCGGAGTCGGAGACAAAGTGAGCGCGGGGACTGAGCTCGCGCGCGTTCGCCTCAGCGATTACGAACTGCGGGTGCAAGCTGCGCAAGCTGCCCTCGAGCAAGCGAAGGCGCAACTAGCCTCGGCACAAGCAAACCGGGAAGATGCAAAGTTTAACTACGATCGCGCCACCAGTCTCTACCAGACCGCCAGTTTGACCAAACCCGATTATGACCGCGCAGTTCAACAGTACACTTCCGCTGTTGCGTCAGTCCAGGCCGCTGAGGCAGGCATCGCGAATGCTCAGAGTGACCTGGATACGGCAAAACTTGCGCTGCACGACACCGCCATTCGAGCTCCGTTCTCCGGTTGGATCGTGGCACGCTATATCGAACTCGGGATGCTCGCGGGGAATAACACGAGAGCCTTCACGATGGTGGACACGCGGCGCGTGAAAGCGACGTTCGCGGTACCGGATTACACGCTCTCTGAGATCCGGCTTGGACAAAGGCAAGAGCTGCGGCTCGACACGGTGCGGGAAACAGTGCACGGCAGGGTCACTGCAATTTCCCAAGTAGCGGATCCTTCAAGTCGCGTTTTTTCCGTCGAGATCACTATCGACAATCCAAAAGATACGCTACGCCCAGGCATGATTGGCAGTCTCACCATCGGGCAAGGCTACCCTGGCCCGCCATGTCTCGTCGTGCCGTTGAGCGCGATAACTTCTTCCAAAGACATCGCAAACGGTTTCGCCGTCTTTCTTCTAGAAGAAAGTGCAGGAAAAACCTATGCCCGCAGCCATGACGTGAAAGTCGGCAGAACGTTCGGTAATTCGATCGAGGTTGTGAGCGGGCTTGCTGAGGACCAGTGGATCGTAGTGGCGGGAGGATCATTCCTTAGCGATGGACAGGAAGTGCGGGTCATTCCTTGAGCGAGGAAAATCATGGCGATCAAGTCTGATGAACAGCACATTCGGCTCACCCATAACACCTCGCGCTTCTTTGTGGAACACCGTCCCATCGCGTGGGCGAGCCTGATTGGGATTGTCATCTGGGGCGTGTACGGATTTCAGCACATGCCTCAGCGCAAGGACCCCGAGATTGTGGTTCGGGTCGCAGTTGCAGTCTGCCAGTACCCGGGCGCCAGCGCTCAGCAAGTAGAACAACTCGTCACTCGTCCGATCGAAGACACCATCGCGCAAAACAAAACCGTGCATCCACCCTCGGCTGCCGACTACGGCATTCGGTCCATTTCTCTGCCCGGGGCCTCATTTGTCTACGTTCAGCTCGCTGAGAATGTCTCCGACACGCGGACCCAGTTCAATGACATCAATCTGCGACTGGCCGCGCTAAACCCCAAATTGCCGCAAGGCGCCGGCCCTATTCAGTTTCAGAGCGACTTTGGAGATACGGCTGCCGTCATGCTTACCGTGGCGAGTCCGCCAGCAGGCGATGTCGAAATCGACCTTCGCGCCCGTGACATCGCGCGCGCCATTGACTCAGCGCGCTCACGCAATCGGCAACATTCGGCGCCACCCGTCAGTCTGGTTCTCAACTATCCGCTCTCTCTGTCAAAAGCAGGGGTCCAGCAAGCCGTCGAGTATTTCCTCCGCTATGTAGAAGAACGGAAAGCTCTGCGCAACGCGGAGATCATCGGCGGCTCCGGATTCATCGCCATAGATGGCGAAACCCAACTAGATGACCACCAGGTTCAGGCGATTCTCGACGACTACCTCACGAACCGGGTGCAGCAGTCGGATATTCACCCCGACGTATGGTCACCGATTATTGTTCGCGATACCAGCACAATCCACGACAAGCTGCGAGCAGTGGCGGGAGCAAAATACAGCTATGCGGAACTTGATGACTATACGGACCTGATCGCCCGCACGCTTTTGCGAGTGCCTCAGACTTCGCGAATCGAACGCAAGGGTGTTCTGCAGCAAACCATCTATCTCGATTACTCGCAAGAACGACTCGCCGGATATGGATTTCAGCCGAACAGCCTCGGAAATATCCTTGCCGCCAGGAATATCACGCTCCCCGGGGGGACGCTGCAAGCCGGAACCAGCAATATCGTCCTTGACCCTTCCGGAGAGTTTCAGACAGCGAGAGAAATCGGCAACGTAATTGTGGGCAAGTCGTCTACTGGAGATGCCGTCTATCTTCGCGATCTCGTGCAAATCAGTCAGGGTTACCAGAGTCCCGCGCGGTATCTCAACTATTACACCTGGCAAGATAAGAAAGGTGAATGGCACCGAAACAGAGCGATCACGTTAGCCATCTACATGCGTTCGGGAGAGCAGATTCAAGAGTTCGGCCGCAACGTTAACGATGAGTTGGCGCATGTCGTCACGCTGTTGCCATCTGATCTGGTCATCGCACGGACTTCGGATCAGCCTCTTCAAGTCAGAGAAAACATCAGCCTGTTCATGGAGGCGCTCTACGAAGCCATCCTGCTGGTCGTCGTCATTGCCTTGGTCGGGTTCTGGGAGTGGAGATCCGCCCTACTGATGGCACTGTCGATCCCGATCACTCTGGCCATGACATTCGGTATGGCATTCATGGTGCGGATCGATCTGCAGCAGGTATCGATCGCCACCTTGATCATCGCGCTTGGACTTCTGGTGGACGATCCCGTAGTCGCAAACGATGCCATCAAGCGGGAGTTGGCCGCCGGACAATCGCCGTTGAATGCATCCTGGCTCGGTCCCACGAAACTAGCCCGCGCCATCCTCTATGCAACCGCGACGAACATCATCGCGTATTTGCCTTTCCTGATGCTAACCGGAAACACGGGCGAATTTCTCTACAGCCTGCCCGTGGTTATGACTTGCGCCTTGGTCGCTTCTCGACTCGCTTCCATGACATTCATTCCTCTCCTCGGTTTCTACCTTCTGAAACCAGCGAGCGAGCCGGAGCCTACAATTGAGGAGCGGCGCACACAGGGTTTCTATGGTTTCTATTACCGTGCTGCGGGCTTTGCAATCGAGCACCGCTGGGCGATATTCGCGGGTTCGCTCGCGTTTCTGCTGATAGGAGGCCTGGCTGCGCTCACGCTGAAATCGCAATTCTTTCCCGAAGACGTTCAGTACTGGTCGTATGTGGATATATGGATGCCGAACGACACTCCCTTTTCGGTAACCAACGACACAGCCGTGAAGGCGGAACAAATCATCCGCCGAGTTGTGGACGATTACGAGCGGCAACACGCGAATGTAGAAGAAAATCATTCGAAAGCCTTGCTCGAGGCTCTCGCCACTTTCGTGGGAGGCGGAGGGCCGCGGTTCTGGTTCTCGGTGTCTCCTGAACAGCAGCAGCCGAACTATGCGCAGATCATCATCCAACTTCGTGACAAGGAGGCGACGCCCGCGCTTATCAAACCGTTGCAGGACGCATTGGATCAGGGGATTGCCGGGGCAAACCTTATCGTTCATCAACTGCAGACCAATCCGGTTGAGGTGCCCGTGCAGGTGCGCGTCTTCGGATTTTCTGACGTTGATCCTGAGAACGAGGCGCAAGACAACGAAATCCTACGCCGAATCGCAACCCAAACCAAACACATCCTGGAACAAGCTCCCGGTGTCGCAGTCGTGCAGGACGACTGGTTCGCCGACAGTCTGGAAGTGAAGTTCCGCATCGATCCAGACCGCGCCAACATGGTAGGGATCTCCAATCGCGATGTTGCGAGTTCGGCCATGGCCGGTGTGAGCGGCGTCGCGGTGACCTCGCTAAGACTGGGAAACAAACAAATTCCGGTTGTCGCTCGGCTGCGCCCGAGCGAACGCGCACGGTTATCTGACGTTGAGGATCTATATGTGTATTCTTCGATCAATCAGCAGAAGGTTCCGCTGCTTTCTGTGGCTTCCATCCAGAACAGCCTGGAGACTCAACGAATTCGCCGTCAGGAACATTTTCGGATGATTTCTGTGAATTGTTATCCGCAGCCTGGCGTGCTGGCGTCTACCGTCTTGAAAAGTGTGACGCCTGAACTCGAAGCGATGGAGCAGACCTTGCCTCCCGGGTATCGAATTGAGATCAGCGGTGAACGAGCGAAGCAGCAGCAGGGGTTCACGAATCTGGTCATCGTCTTGTTGATTTCGATCACTGGCATTTATGGCGCTCTTCTATTGCAGTTCGGCGATCCGGTCAAACCGTTGTTGGTCTTCGCCGCCACACCTTATGGAGTTGTGGGAGCACTGGTGTTGCTGGCGTTAACCAGAACTCCTTTCGGTTTCATGTCCTTCTTGGGTATCATCAGCCTGATCGGAGTAATCGTCAGCCACGTCATCGTTCTGTTTGATTTCATCGAAGAGATGCACGAAAAAGGCGAACCTTTAGAGCAAGCGCTCCAAGATGCCGGAATTGCACGCTTGCGCCCAGTACTCATTACGGTAGGCGCAACCATCCTCGCACTGTTTCCGCTCGCCAGTCATGGAGGTCCGCTATGGCGTCCTCTCTGTTATGCCCAGATCGGCGGGCTGGCGGTCGCAACTTTTATCACTCTACTGCTCGTACCAGTCCTGTATTCCATCGCGGTGCTTGATTTGAGATTCGTCAAGTGGGGAACGCGCGAGCCCAAAACCTAAGCACCTTGGACTTCTTGTTCTTCTTACCCTTGAAGCGGAAATAGCGCCAGGGCATCGGCTAAACGTGCAGCGTCCATTTTTCCCAGTCGAACTCAGCCAACTCGTATTTTGCATCTCTGCATTGCGCACGCCTGAATTTAGAAAAAGACCATGGAGCAGTTTCTGTTCATCGCCCATAGCCGCAAACGTCGCCTTGAGTTCATGCTTCATGTAGGGCTTCCGCGGCTTCTCTGGACAGTCGAGTTCTGCAACAATTTTGCCGGCGCTGAAGACGTTTGGTGTCCGCGGGAATGTGTTCAGCATCTCGAAGACGTTGTGAACCGTGCGACCGGCGAAATCGCTTTTGTGCTCTCGTAGAAATTTCACTGGTGCAGGACACCTGATAGATAGGGTGGTCTAACGTGGCGAGCCTCGAAATTGGAAACGGGCTCGAGAAGTGTCGCGTTCTCGAGCCCCACCAAGAAGGCAATGCGTCTCTAATGGGGGCGCGATTTGAGGCCATCCTCCAACGACCTGCAGCCAATCCCCCTTGCATCGTTTACCCTGCGATCCATGCCACTCTCACGCTAACTAAGATCTTGCAGAAATTGGACCCCAGAAAGGGAGTCAGATGTAGATAAGCGACCGAAGGGACCGATTTGACCGGAAATAACCGGAAATCATGGCTGAGCGCGCTATCGGTCATCAACTTACTTAGCAGAATCGCGGCAAATTGATAAATGACCATCGTGAGGTGGTTTTACGCCCCGATAAGCCCCAAGATTAAATCTGGCAGACAAAGAAAGAACTGGACGGGTAACGTGCGCTAGGATTAGTCTAGTCGGACTCGAAGTGGGTGAGTGGAAGGAGGACTATGTCACTTTCTTCGGCACGTTGGAGTATTTTCGGCATTCTCTTGGTGCTCGTTGGTGTTGTGAGCTGGCAGGTTAACTTCGCCCAAGAGGATGTCATACACCTTATTTCAGGCATCGTGAAACACGTGGACAGAGATGCCAAGACAATTGTTGTGAAAGCTGATGATGGGGTAGAACACACCGTGAAGTGGACGGACAAGACAACTTGGGAAGGTCTTAAAGACGCCGATAAAGGCGTTAAAGAAGGTTCGAAGGTCACCGTGAAATATACAGAAAAGGCGGGGGAGAAAACGGCTGTCGGGGTAAAATATATCGGCAAAGCCATTGCCTAAGCTGTTCCCCGCGCACGGAACGAAATTTTATAGCCCAGCATTTGGCCCGTCCGGATTGATCTCGGCGGGCCTTCTTTTTCTGCTCCAAAACAACAAGCACTGACTTCGGGCGTTGAGTTACTGGTGTTCAAGGCAGTCCACGAATCCATCCAGAGCGGCGTGTGCGGTAATCTGCGCATTGGGAACGTGAGTCTCGTTAAGGTGGGCTGAACTCATTGCGCGCCCAGATGCAACATGAGTTTGTGGAAAGGGCGCTCCGCGATCAGCAGGAATTGACTCAAGAAGGACTGCTTTCTCCTTTGTTGGCAGGCTCCGAAACCATTCCACATGATACGCACCTCTCACCACGGGATGTCGGTTGACCACATTTGAAAAAAGTTCTGTGATGCGATCCGTGATTACCAAATTGTCCGGGTGCCGATGGATCGATGGATCGTTCGTCAAAAAGTTGGAACAAATAGTTAGCCCAGCGAGCACTCAAAGAGAAATGAGTCCCAAGCCAGAAATCAAAGTCGGGAGCCGCGTCCGAGTCAAGCACATTGACGCATTGACGAGGCGGACTCTCCAGAACTGGAAGGAAAGACTGGGACCGTCACAGAGCTACGATTCCCAAGCGATATCGCTCTCGTTCGATTCGACAACGGCAGAAGAATTCGTCTTCGGCTAGAGCGACTAAAACTTGAGGATGCAAAAGTACCACGGCGGGGCAACTCCGAACCGTCCGCCTGAAGCAAGGAAAAGGGGCTGAGAAGTATCCCGTCTCCCCCAGCCCCAAGCAATTGATGAAAGTGGATGGATTCTATCATTTAAGATCGCATGTGGTGTGAATCTTCAATGACAGGAAAGGACAAAGAAAATGGGCCTGAGAGTGTCGAGTCCCCCAGGCTCCAACTGCTGCAATCTATCAGTTGGCGAGAGTTCCGATTCCACTCAAGTCGCCGCTAGTCAACTGCGGGAGTCCAGCACGTCAAATCGACTTGACTTGACATCAACGCACAGTGATATGTATCATCGATATATATCAAGGGGGCGCGGTGAAGGCCAAAAGAGCGAGAGTGTTTTGGACTGGGAGGAGCCAGGCGGTTCGACTGCCAAAGGAGTTTCGCTTCGAAACTGATACGGTTCTCGTGCATCGCGAAGGGTATGGGGTCGTTATAGAGCCAGCCAACGCTTGGCCAGTGGGATACGTCGAGTCTTTTGCAGGAGTCCCGGACGACTTCACTAGGCCGCCACAGGGTAAGGTTGAGAAGCGGACCTCTCTCCGATGAAGTTTCTTCTTGACACCGATACCTGTATTTATGCCCTCAAGCAGAACCCAGCCGTGTTGAAGCACTTACTCGCCCAAAGCCGCGAAGACATTGCTGTCAGCGTAATCACAGAGGCTGAGCTTCGCACGGGTGCGGCCAAGAGCACTTCGGGGGCAAAAACCTTACGCCTGATCGAAAATTTCCTTCGTCCCCTTGGCATTGTCGAATTCACATCGAGCGACGCGGCTTCGTATGCTCAAGTTCGAGCGAAGCTTGAGCGAGCAGGCACACCAATTGGTCCATTGGATACGCTGATTGCAGGGCAAGCGGTGGCTCGCAAACTCGTGCTTGTTTCAAACAATGAGGGTGAGTTTAGCCGAGTTGCGGGTCTCCACCTTGAGAATTGGTCGAGTTAGTTTCGCCGGGACTGAGCTGTAGGCGAAACTTCGATCTGTAGCTGCAACTCCTGAACGGCTTCATCTACTCGTCCCGCTTCGAGCGGGTCGTGTGGGGTTTCGTTGGCGACAACGAGAGCCGGAACGAGTGCGGCGATAAGAATCAGCAGGAGAATAGGTCTGCCTGGCTTATTTGCTCAGTCATAGTTTTATTGGTCGCGGGCACTTCCGCTAATTGCAAACACCATGCCAAAACGGCCAAAGAGGCTTGCACGCCTAATTCACAGGAAATAACGATCGTTTGGAGCGATGGATGAGGGCTTCGCTCTCGAAGGAGTTGAGGGTTTCGAGCCGTGTCGACACCGAGGCGCAACGAGGATTTCTGTCCCCTGCTAGCCATCAACAATCGCCTGAGCCCCCGTCTGGCGCTAAACAGCTGATCTGCCGAACCGTTTCTTTGAGGATGTTTGCATTGAAACTAGATCATTGAATCACAAGGAGCAGCGGGGACAAACGATCGAAGTGTCGATCTTATGACACTCGGGCAACCGCTTTAACGCACATTCCCAGTGATCTACGACCTAGGTGGTGAGCGGTAAAAAGGGATGTCATACTTTCGCATGGCATCCTGGGAAAATTGGAAGGATTTGCAGCGCAGATGGCCAGCGCGAGGGTGCTGTGTAATAGAACACGCGCTCTGTATTCATCAACCCGCGTCGCGATTTGAAATCCGTGTCATATGATGCGGCTGCAGAGGTTCTTAATTTGAAGAGGGTTGCTTCATTCTGTCTGCCACAGCCGAACGCCGCCTGCACGCGCGTTCTCGTTCTCTCCCAGAAATGAGTCCGGCGGCAAGCTAGTGAGTCGTTTTGCATTTCCACCCCCAACTACCACGTAGTCTGCCTGCAACGCGTGCTTAAGCTTGTCGACAACGTCGAATACGCTCTTAATCCATTTCTTCTTTCCTCGCCGCTTAAGACCCGCATCGCCAATGTAGTCCTCATATGTCTTCCCATTCTTATATGGCAGGTGCGCCAGCTCCATAGGTTCGAGTACTCCGTCCACAATCATCGCTGATCCCAAACCGGTGCCGAGGCCGAGGAAAAGCATGCGTCCACCGCGATAGCTGCCAACCGCCTGCATGGCAGCGTCGTTGATGACTTTGGTGGGTCGGCGAAAAGCGTTCTGAAAATCAAACCCAATCCAACCGGGGCCAAGATTCACAGGATCGCAGAGTGGTTTCCCGTGCACGACCGGGCCCGGGTAACCCACTGATACAACACTATATGGCCAACCGTTTATTGCGGTGCGAACGGCATCCATCAACTTCTTCGGCGTCATTGTCGGACCGGAGTCAATCTTTATCGGTTGTTGGCGATTTCTTGCGTATACCTTTATATGAGTGCCACCGATATCTATCACTAGCACTTTTCGCATTGGCTCTGATGGCAACATCATCAATTTTGGCACGTAACTTCAGCAACTTACAACGGAGCAGACGGCACCTCTCGCCCTCTTTTCGACCTAGAGCAGCACGAACGGCATGTAAACAGCATGGGGAAGCGCCGGTAACGCCAAATGGGTTAATGACCAGGGTGGAGAATAGTTTCTCCCTCCACTTTCATTCACAGGCTCAGGACTCTCGATGTCCAGGTTCTCAACCACGGGATCCTGCCCGCCTCGGACTATCACGGCTGCACACGGCACATCTGAGCGTACACTGACTTTCTGATGTAGGGCGGAACGTAAATAAAATGTCCCGGGATCGCCTCGTCGTAGAACGCGAGCCGGTCACCCCGCTTGGCATCGTCGGCGAAAAGTTGGCGCAAATGGAGCCTCGACACCGTTTGGTAGTGCGCCGCGAGTGTGCTCCACCCAGTGCTGTTCGTCGCTGGCCGTTTTGTGAGAGGTTTAACGCGTGCCGCCATGCAAGCGTTCCCCCTTGTGTCAGGTTTGATGCTCTGAACCCTATCGTAGAATCGAACCATCAACAAACCCGATGGTTAGGACCGGGTCCATTTCGGGTGAGCATTCCGAGTTCACCCAAACCCAGCGGAAAGGCTTAGCAAGTCCCGTTCCATCCAGTGAAAATTTGAGGCGGAAACGATTCGAGGCCAGGTTTCTTTTGTCCATCATGGCGCACGTTTGTTCCTAGCTGAGCAGACGGCGCTGGTCGTTCGCCGAGACAACACCCTTTGGTATTTCGGTTGCGTGTGACTCGATTCACTGAGAGCAGAGTTTGCAGCCAACCGGCTCAAATGCAGGGTCATCCGAATCAAAGACGTAGATGGTCACTGTTTTCCTTATGTCGCCGTTGTTCGCATATTTCGTGTTGGTAATCCTGCTTGTCACCACCGTTCTGGTGGTTTCTTATCTGCTGGGGCCGAGGCACTCTGAACCTGCGACCGGTCAGCCCTACGAGGGTGGAATTGTTTCTGAAGGCTCGGCGCGCGTCCGTTTCCCGGTGCGCTACTACCTGGTCGCGGTGTTTTTTGTGGTCTTCGATCTGGAAGCGGTCTTCCTGTTCG
>JASHRE010000830.1 GCA_030037515.1 Candidatus Sulfotelmatobacter sp. | reverse complement strand
CAAGAACGAAGGCATTCTGTTCCTCTTCGCGACCTTTCTGTCGCGGCAGATCGTATTCCTGCGTGCGGGTCGCAAGCGCGACAACTCGACCGCGTCGTCTTCCCATCACAGTGCCGCGTTTCTTCTGGGATGCGCTCCGCTTATCCTTGTGATTGTTTACTTCAAGCTTTGGATCGCGCCACCCGGCGACCTATTCACAAGTGCTGGGTCAATGCTGCATAGATTGCTCGAACCAGCTCGGTTTGAAACGGCCATCAAAAAAGTCTTTGTGCATGGACTTTTCACCTTCGGGGATTGGCTGGGGATTCCGGGAACCGTGCTTTTGCTTGCTTTCTATTTCATCGCTGGCCGCGGGGACCCGGCGCGGGGCCTTGCAACAGGTCACCGAGCATCGGTTCTAGCGTTGTTTCTAATGTTCGTCGGATATTTCTGCGTTTATCTGATCACACCTTACAACCTGTTTTGGCATCTCCGGTTCTCGCTCGACCGGCTGTTTCTGCAGTTGTGGCCGAGCGCTATTTTTTTGTTTTTCTTGTTGATCATTCCACAAACTCTCTCTTTATCTAGTGTGTCAAAATGACGGCGTGAGCGACACGGATCGGGGTGTTACGAAATCCGGACAGAGTAAACCAGTTCCCAATATTTTCGTTCACCTTTTGTGGCATTCCCCGGAACGGCGACTGGTATTACGACGATACGACTTCCCTGGCGGGCGCTCCTGCGGCTGTTGGCGGCAGCGCACTGACGAGCCTTATCAATACCAGTGGGGTGGGCGACACTGGCGTACACGTGAATTATTTGGGCACAAATGAAAATGTCTACGATCTCCACTATACGACGGCTTGGAGCTATTTCGACCCAACCGAGGTCGCGGGCGCGCCGTCGGCTGCGTCTGGTAGCGGGCTGACAAGCTATCAAGATAACAATGGGGGGATCCGGCTCTATTTCATTGGCACCAACTCTCACGTGTATGAGTTGTATTGGCCAGCCCAAAGGGAGGCGTCCTACACGGACTTAACAGCTGCGTCGGGTACGGGCGCGACGGCAGGGAGCGGCAGCCCGCTTACGTGCCAGATTGATCCCGCCTCCACATAATCCTACATGCCAAGGCCCAGCGTGCTCTATCGCGCTCGGGTGATAGAGCACGGGTTTTCCATCAAGATGCCCGCAACGGTCGGTTCGTCAATACAGTCTTCCCCCAAGCGACAACTTCCGCGGATGGCGGAAGAACGCAAAATCCCCCGTGGTCTACTTGACGTTGAACTTTTGGGAAACCCGGTAAGAGACGCGACAGTGTAATGGCGGACCTTAATTCTCGCCGAGCACCTTCCGTTCGACAGATGTTAAGGTCCGCTCACTGAATCCCAAGAGAATCGGAAGAGCAAGCAGCACGAGTTGCTTGACAATGGTGCATTGTCCTGCGTCCTGAGATGTACAGGCGGTCGCCATATCGGCGAAGCCCAAGTTTTGGATGGACACCATCAGCACGGCGAACAACGCGCAGCCTACAAGACTCGCAACCGTCCCGGTTGCGACACGGATCAGGATTCGCCGACTATAGGCATCCAACTCACAACTTGACAGGGCGACATCCAGCATGGGCAGTTTCGTCATGACGCTGACGCAACTTCCCGCCGCTCCACCGCATAAAAGAATGCCGAGAAAGATCAGCGGCAGAGCGTACAGCCGATAACGAATTCCAAGCGCCGCAGCGACGATAGGATCATCTTCAATGCACTACGCGCCACTTGAAGGTTGGCGTCCGTCAGCTTTGAACCGAGTTGGCTGTGCATCCATTCGTTCTGCTCTTCGGCACGCCCCACTCTTCCATCAAATTGATGGACAGCTTACCTTCGTCTTCGATTTCCGTGACAGGACAGGCAATGATTGTACGGCAACGAATCTATAATCAAATGGCACGAATATAACTAGGATTCGCGCAGGCTTCATCAAAACGACACGCGAAGTGATCGTCTACCGGGAACAAAAAGAGGGCTACGCCGAAGACGAAGTGAAGATGGGTTTGGGTAGTGTGCTTCACGCCGCCAATGAGACCGAAACCAAAGCGTTGCGTGGCGAAAAGGTCGAAGCTGTTTTATTTACGATTGGTGGAAGCGGTGATTGGTTCTGGATGCCAAAAACTGAATTCGAGCAATCCACGGAGCCGCATGACATCAAGAAACAAACTGGAATTCCTTTCAATCCGTAAACGGCATGCGCTGGCGCACGCGGTCGCCGCGTTGATCTGGGCACGCCGAGTGACACTAATTTGGCTGCGTCCAGGCGTGCTTATTCTGGACGTGCTGCTCGAAGTCGCGTTGGGCCTTCTGATCGCCCACGACGTAGTCAAACGGCTGCCCACATTCGGAGCAGACATACTTGCCAGTCCACCCGTCATTTTCCATTTGTCGAACCAAACCAGGTTTACGCGACATTTGAACTGCAGGATTTGACATTGTGACGTGTGGATGGTGCGGGCGGAGAGATTCGAACTCCCGACCCCTTGCTTCGTAGGCAAGTGCTCTATCCAACTGAGCTACGCCCGCATCCAGCTCGATTTTAGCATGATGGCTCGCCCGGATTTTTGACGATCTAGCAGTCCGCTAGATTGACGATCTGGTTCGTAGCCAGACCCTCTATCCAACTGAGCTAAGGGCGCGGATGTGTCCGGGGAAGAAGCTGCGGCAAGGACTACACCAATTTAATTTATAGCGGATGCGAGCCAACCGCGACGACTCAAATTTATACGGACCCGTCGAACGGGACCAGTTTATTTTTTCAACGCGACCGCCAGCCCATCGCGAATCGGCAGGATCGTCGTGTAAAACTCCGGCGATTCATACAGCTTGCGATTGAATTCGAGAATCGCTTTCGTGCTGGCATCCGTGGCATTTTTCACCGTCACGCGTCCGCTCCACAAGACGTTGTCGGTAATGAACAATCCGCCCTTGCGCAGGCGCGGAGCGATTAACCGCAGCACGCGTGGATAGTCTTCCTTGTCGACATCGTTGAAAATAACGTCGAATTCCTGCTTCTGCTCCGACAGAAACTCCAACGCGTCGCCGGTGTGAAGCGCAATCCGGTCGAGGACTCCGGCGCGCCGGAAGTAGCCCCGTGCCAGATCGGCGTTCTTGCGGTCGCCATCGGTATAAATGACGTGTCCGTTTTCGCCCACAACCTGCGCCCACCAGACCGTGGAATATCCGATGGCAGATCCAAGCTCGAAAACCGTTCGGGCCTGGATCAGCAAAGCAAGTTGTTGCAGGACACGCGCGACGGCCGGACCCACGATCGGCACTTTATGCTGCGTCGCGTAGTCTTCCATTTCCGCCAGCACCGGATCGCGTTTGGGCAGCATGGAATAGAGATAATCGTCGACCGCCGGGGCGGTGATATGGCCCAAATGCCTCCAGCTTGCAGCAGACTGCTTCTTGCTCTGGCTCATTCGGTTCTCTTTCTTTTCGATTTCAGACGTGGGCTAAACGCAATTCGCCGGAGACGGTCGCGCCCGGCTTCAGCTCCAGAACATCAACATCGGGGACAAGCTTTTGCAGCTGGCTCGGACGCCCGGTCAGAACCGGGAACGTTCCAAAATGCATGGGGACAAGAATTTTCGGCTTCAACAACTTGCTGGCGTATGCGGCTTCGCGCGGACCCATGGTGTAGTGATCGCCGATCGGCAGCATCACAATTTCAGGCGCATAGAGCTCGCGAATGATGGCCATATCGCCGAATACGTTCGTGTCGCCGGCGTGATAGATCTTCATCCCGTTGGAAAATTCGACGACGTAGCCGCACGCCTCGCCGCCGTAAATGAGCTCGTCGCCATCCTGAATGCCACAGGAGTGATCAGCGTGGACCATGGTGAGTTTGATATCGCCAACCGTCTGCGTGCCACCTTTGTTCATTTCGGCGACCTGTTTCGCGCCTTTCTTTCCCAGCCACCGCGCAAGTTCCGGAATCCCAACCACGACCGGATTGTGTTGCCGAATGATTTCGACGGCGTCCCCAATATGGTCGCCGTGACCGTGCGTGCACAGCAACATATCGACTTTCTTCACTTTTTTTTCGGACTCCGGGCACAAGGGATTCCCCATGATCCACGGATCAATGATGACCGTTTTCCCCGCCGGAGTTTCTATGCGGAAAGTCGCGTGTCCTAACCAGGTGAGCTTTACGCCGTTCAGATTCATAGGGTTCAACCTCTCCTTAAAAAGCAATCAGCACTCACCAATCGGGGTTCAGCCAAATCGAATGTTTTCTTGGCAAAAAACAAGCGATTCATGCTTGAATGCCGGCGCTGAGTACTTTCTTTCCTTCCGCTAGTTTAATATGAAACGCCATGACCGACCTCAAGGTGCTGATCAGGCAAGATGAAATTGCCAAGCGCGTGGCAGAACTGGGCGCCGACATCACGAAAGACTTTGCGGGGCAGTCGATCATTTTTGTCGGAGTTCTCAAGGGCGCGGCGATTTTTCTTTCGGACCTGGCGCGGCAGGTGAAGCTCGATGCCACCTTCGATTTCATCGGCGTTTCCAGTTATGGCAATCGTCCCAGCCCGACCCAGGAACTGAAGAGCGGATGGGATTCGACGGGCGAAGTAAAGCTCACCAAAGATGTCGATCAGTCGATGAAAGAGAAGAATGTGATCGTGGTGGAAGACATTCTTGATACGGGCCTGACGCTGACGTTTTTAAAAAAGCTGCTGGCGGCGCATCAGCCACGTAGCCTGAAAATTGCGGCGCTTCTCGATAAACCGTCGCGGCGCAAATTGCCCCTCGAGGGTGATTACGTGGGCTTCAAGATCCCTGACGAATTTGTGGTCGGTTATGGACTCGATTATGCCGAAAGATATCGCAACCTCGCCGATATTTGTGTGATCCCGCGGGAATAGTGCCAAGAGAACTCGCATCAGGTCAGACGCCGCTTCGTCTTGGGGCTGGATACTACGGCTGCTATCATACGCACCATGGGTTCTGTTCTCTCGCAACCAGAGCGCTTGCCGGCGGAGTCGTTGCTGCTCGAAATCGCCGATGTGCTGGCTACGTCGCTCGATCTGGACACCACGGTCCGCCGCGTTGCCGAACTTGTCCGCAAAGTCATCGATTATGAAATCTTCGCCATTCTTTTGCTGAACGAGAAGACGCAGGAATTGCGCTTCCGCTTCCAGATCGGTTATCCGCCGGAGATCGCGGAACGCAGTCGCATCAAGGTCGGCGAGGGTGTCACTGGGCAGGCCGCGCAGTCACGTCAGGCTGTTCTGATTGATGACGTCACGAGAGACCCCCGTTATATCGCCGCTGTGCCCAATGTTCGCTCCGAACTCGCCGTTCCCTTGATCACGAAGAACCGCGTGATTGGAGTGATCGACATCGAAGCGCGCGAGCCTGGCTATTTCACGGAAGAACACAGCCGTATGCTGACGCTGGTGGCCTCGCGCGTCGCGGCTGGCATTGAAAACGCCCAGCTCTACACGCGCACCACCAAGCAGGCCCGCATTCTTCTGTTGCTGAATGAAATCGCTCGTGAACTGACCCAGATTCTTAATCTCGACCAATTGCTCGGGCGGATCGCCGAACTCGTACAGAAACTGATCGACTACCAGATGTTCAGCCTTCTTCTGCTCGACCCAACCGGGCAGAAGCTGCAACACCGATTCTCCTTACGCTTCAACGAGAACATTCACCTAAAACATGAAATTCCGCTGGGCCGCGGTCTGGTGGGTACTGCGGCAGAAAGCAGGACCGCCGTTCTCGTGCCGGATGTCAGCAAAGATTCCCGTTACATTCAGACCAATCCGGAAACGCGTTCCGAACTGGCCGTTCCGCTGATTTATAAAAACAAAGTCATTGGCGTACTCGATCTCGAGCACACCCGCCGTGGATTTTTTACCGAAGAGCACAAACGCACGATGACGACTTTGGCGGCACAAATCGCGATCGCGATCGAAAATGCCCGCCTGTACGAAGAAATCGAGCGCCAGGAGCGCCGCCTGGAACGAGACCTCTCGTTGGCCCGGGAACTGCAGTTCCGTCTTTTGCCACAGGCACGGCCAAAGCTTGCGCATCTCGATGTCGCGGCCAAATTCGTTCCGGCCCGCACCATCGGCGGCGACCTCTACGACTTCATTCCCTATTCCCTGTCGCGCCTCGCTCTCGTTATTGGCGATGTCAGCGGCAAAGGCGCGCCCGCGGCCATTTACGCAGCTCTAGTCAGCGGAATTCTGCGCTCGCATGCTCCCATTGAGCCGTCTCCGGCCGAAATGCTTTCTGCCGTGAATCTGTCGTTGGCCGAGCGGCGCATCGAGGCTCAATTTGTCTCGCTGATCTACTGCGTCTGGGATGATGAACAGCGCCTGTTGACCATGGCTAACTCCGGTTTGCCGCGCCCGTTGTACGTGCATGGCGGAAAGATCGAAGTCATTGAAGCCACCGGCCTGCCGCTCGGATTATTCGACGAGGCGGAATACGACGAATTCCAATTCCGCATGAAGCCCGGAGACATGTTCGTCATGTTCAGCGATGGCATTCTCGACGCTCGCAACCGCAAGGGCGAACTCTTCGGGCGCGACCGGGTTGAAAAAATGGTCACCGATTGTGTGCACAAGTCGGCCGACTGCGTCGTCAATTCTTTGTTCGAAGCCGTTGCCGAGCATTCGGCCGGCGTGGAAACATTTGACGACCAGACCGTGGTCGCGATTCGAGTGCGCAGCCCGCATACTCCCCCTAAGAAAAAATGACGGCAGCGAGCGAAAGTGCCAGAGTAGAGCGCCAGCCCGGATTCGTTTTCCGGGAAATCCGACGGAAGGATGGCCAACCTCGTTTAGTTTTGCACTGCGAGCAGATTCCTCTGCCGCGATTGGCCGAGCGCTTCGGCACGCCACTCTACGTCTACT
>JASHRE010000829.1 GCA_030037515.1 Candidatus Sulfotelmatobacter sp. | reverse complement strand
GCCAAGGGGGAAGCGAGTGGGCTGAGAAAAAAAAGGCACATTACACGTGAGACGCTGATAAACACGATCCCCCTGGATCGCCACAATCTCATTGCGTCGCAGAGCCGCTAACAATTCGATCGTAGCCGGAATACCTTGTTTCAGGTCCACTGCTTTGATCCGCTCGCTGGCCATCAGATTCCGCAACGTGATCTCCGCCGGATTGTCCTCCACGACTCGTGCCACATTCACTCGTCCATACATGGCCAGCAGCCGTGAGGCGAATTCCCAATTCCCCAAATGCGCCGTCCACACAATGAGCCCGTTGCCCGCAGTCAGGCATTGGTCGATCTTGGCGCTCCTGTCGTCGGAGTGCACCAGCATACTGAGCAGTTGCGAATGAGTGGCCTGTGGGACAAAACAATAGGAAACCATAAGGTCGCAGAACGAATAGAAGACCCTATAAATTTTCCATTGCAGTGCAAGCCCACGCTTGCCCGAGACCCGGCTCAGATTTCCGGTTACCGCCCGACGTTCTCGCTTCAAGATGAGGAAGAAGATCAGCGCCGTCACCGCCGCAACCGGAGGATGAAAAAAGCGCGGCAGCCTCGGCATGATAACGAATATCATCCGAAGCGCTGTCGTGTTATGAAAGCGGTGCTCGTACCAGCGCGTCACTTCCCGCCTCTCGTCATGTGGTCGCCCAGATTGTGAGTCTTCTTCAACAGCCAACGTGCGCGAACGATCTCCGGGTTATGCCTGGTCGACGGAGGCGCCAACCACGCCGTCTGCAGGCGACATTGCTCGAGCGGGTGTCTTAATTCGCACAACTTTTGCTCGGATAAGAGGGAATTGCACACCGGGATTGCAGGAGTCAGGACCTTGCTTCCGCTACTTTGGACTCGATAATTGCCGCCAAAGCGTTGACGTTTTTGAGGTGTTCCTGCTTGAAGTTGCCTTGCACTAGCTTGATACCGAAGTGCCTCTCAATCTCTAGAATGAGTTGCAGTACGTCAATCGAATCGATTTCCAACTCTCCACCGAGCAGCGGCTGGTCGTCGCGCAGATCCCCGGGGCTTAAGTCGGTGATCCGCAAGCTGTTCAATATGATGGGCTTGAGTTGCTCCTTAATGGTCTCCATATCGCTCATTTGCAACACAAGAGCATACCACAAGATTCACCCATTGAACTCGAGACAAGAAGTGTCCCGGTTTCTGGAAGCTAATCCTTCGTGTGCTTGATGATTCTGATTTTTCTGTCCTTCTTTGAAATTCCAATCTACAGCAGTCCCCCATCCACGGAGATCACCTGTCCGGTGATGTAACTTGCCTCAACGGACCCCAGAAACGCCACCACCGCAGCCACTTCTTCGGGCCTGCCAAAACGCCCTAGTGGGATTTCGGAAAGCAGCCGCTTCTCTTCCTTCTGAATGTATTTGACCGAAATAGGGCTCGGAATCACGCCCGGGGAAACTGCGTTCACCCGGATTTGGAATGGCCCCACCTCGCGAGAGAGTGCCTTAGTGAAAGCGATTATGCCGCCTTTTGATGCCGAGTAATTGCACTGGCCGGCCTGACCGCGAACTCCGGCGGGCGATACGATGTTGCAAATAGCGCCACTCCCCCGGCGCATCATGCCCGGCAGGGCCAACCGCGAGCACAAATACGTTGCGCGGAGATTTGTGTCGATCACGTCATCCCACTGATCTTCGGACATAAAAGCCAACAACACATCGCGGTTGACTCCGGCGTTGTTTACCAGGTAACCAATGGTGCCAAGTTGTTGCTCTACTTGGCCGAACATGGACGCAACCTCCCCTTCGTGGGAGAGGTCGGCCTTCACCGCCGATGCCTCTCCACCGGAGGCGACGATGCGCTCCACCACCTCATCTGCGGACTCTTTCCCCTGGCGATAATGCACGGCCACGCGGAACCCCGAGCTTCCCAGAGCTTCTGCGATCGCGGCGCCGATAATCCCCGAGGCTCCCGTAACTAATGCAACTCTCCGATCGGTGCTCACGTCACCCAGCTTGATTTCAGGCATATTCTCGAGCTTAGTGCTGCAGTGGCTTGAAGACCAAAAGATACACGGCCCAACGGGAGTTGTAGCGCGGGATATTGCCGTCCAGCGCGTAGGAAACCGTGCCTTGCATCAGCGTTCCGAAAGGACCAGGGGTGTTGAAGTTAAGTTCCAATCCGTCGAACTTCCGGAATTGAAGCGACTCATCCTGATTGCGTGCACGTGCATATGCGTACATGCCATCGACTTTCACCAGGTCCATCACATTGAAACCGTAGTGCACGTTCGCCATGGCAATGGCGTCAAAAGAGTCGGTGCCGGGGGGGATGCCATGGAGACGAGGCGATGTGAGAAACGAGGGGAAGTAACGCGAGAAGCGATCCAGTTGATCCCCGCCCCAGTACGAAAGGTCCCACCCGCCCTTGGTGAATTTGCGGATGTAATAATCCTTATACAAATCGGCATCGTAAAGCGTGAACGCATTTTGCGGACGCTGGATCAGAAGAGCATTTTCGGGGGACGGGTTGGGCGATAATGACCCGCACCCGACCGGAGGCTGGGCGAGCGAAGCGCACCCGAACGGCCTCCAGTTGATGCGCTCGCCTCGTGTCCCCTGCGCGTCAAACACATAACCGTCGCGGCTGTATTTGATTTCAAGGCCTGGAAGCACATTCAATCCATTGCGCGGCAGTTCGTACGTCTCGTCGGCGTTGTTGGTCCGGAGAAAGTTGTCATACGCGAAGTAGTTAGAGGCCGTTACACTGAGATGAGTGGCGGCCTGCCACGAGGCGCGCACGCCGGCGGTTTGCTCCCATGTCCATGTTTCGCCCTGCACTAATTCCGTGTTACCGCTGTAGATGCGGTTCTCGCTGGGCACCCCGGTGAGCGCCACATCCAACGCCAGGCGAAACTTGGGGCGAAACTGCTTGGAGAGATCAGAGATCAAGATTGGCCCGGCAAAAAAAGTCGAAAGCTGCGCGCCCGTGTGATGAAAATCAAAATCCACTGTGCTGGTGCCGAAAAACGGAATCGGAAAGTTGAACGTGCCTCCGTACATCAAGCCCGCAACCAGAGCCTCGACGCGCTTCTCATTCTGTTGAACCAGAACACGCTCCCCGTTTTTCTTCCGCAGCGGTCGCAATCCTTCGTCGGTGTCGCGGTATATCGGGTCGTTAGAACTGTGCACCGCCGAGAGGGCGCCATTGAACTGAGGGGTATTGATCACGTAGTCCGAAAATTGTACCGTCCTCTGCAAGACAAAATCGCGTCCGGCAGCGTTCAGCAACTGCTGCGCGGAAATCGATCGCAGCAAATTGAATTGATTGCCCTTGTTGTCGCGTACCAACTCGAAATTTTGTGTCTCCACATTCACCAGCACGTTGCTCTTGACGCCGCGCTGGCTCAGGTACTGTTTCACTTCACGAAAATTGGCACCGTCGATCCAGATCTTGCCGCTGTAAAGCGCCTCGTCCCGCACTTTGGGCTCAACCCCCACGACAAAACACATGGTCCCGTTCGTTTGTTCGGTCCCGAGTAATTTGTAGTCGTAGCGCTCGTTGAGCTTCAATTCGAGGGGCTGGGTCAGCACCTTTTCCGGTTCGATTTCCGGCAGCGGAAACTCATGATTCTTGCCGAATTTCACCCCGTTTATGTAGAACTCTTTTTGCGCCAGTTCCATCTGCCCGTCCCTGCTGAAGAATTGCTCGAACTGCATCGAAAAGTCGAACCCTGGCTCCAGATTGGTGGATTCGAAGTGTAGGCTCATGAAATTTGAGGCCATATAGTTTTCCAGCTTCTGTTTCTGCACTTCGCGATTCTGTTGCCAGCGCGCGATGATTTCCTCGACGCTCAGTTCGGCTCGGGCCTTAACCTCCACCATGTTATATAGCGTTTGATCGGCCTCGCTCTGTCTGTGGATGGAAATCAGCGCGTATTCGCTGGTGCAGGCGCAGGTTTGTGCAAAACCTTTGTCAGTCTTGATTACATCGCCCGCCGGGAGTTCGGCGCCGGTCGCAGGGTCGTGCCACTTGATCTCAAACGGCCCTGACTTAACGCTTTGCAATCTGACCGTCTTCGGTGAGTCGCGGCTCGCGTTCACGCGCGCCACAATCACGATGTCCGTGGAACCGCCGATGAACCAATGATGCTCACTGTTCGCCACGCTATCCACCGCGACACTAAACCCAGAAGCTGCAGAATCCGCCGCAAACAGGTTGCCCGTGATGGAGCGGCTCAGGAAGACGCTAGCCACACATAAGGCCGCTGCAGCCTTGGTGTCCGGAGGCTCCGCCCAGACAATTTCAACCGAGGGAGCGGCAGTGAAGATCGCCGTCAGGAACGACGAGGGTGTCGCGGAAGCCCCGGCATTCAATTTGAGAATGATCGGCTTGTTCAGCGCCTGTTCCGCAATCCACGCAGCATCCTGGCGCCAACCCTCGGCAAAGGTGAGGCCCAGCAGATCGGAATAGGTAGCGAGTCGTCTTACGACCTCGCCGTGGCTACCGATGAAATGGGGCGGGAAGACAAACGCCAGCCGCAAGCGCGCGTTGTTGCCTTTTACAGAAAGTGCGAGATGCACCAACGCAAACGCAAACAGGTCGGGAACCTTCGGCGGTTCTTTGATCTCCACCACAAGCGCGCGCACCGCTGTCGCCGAGAGAGGCAACGAATTCATAAACGCATCAACACGCCTCGTAATTTCCTGCTCGGATTCCTTGCCAGTCAGTGAACTGTCTTCCACTACCACATGCAGCCAGATCTCGGACCCTTCGGCCTCGCTGTGGACTGCTTGCGCTTGCTCTTCGAAAAGACTGGCTGGGCTTTCGTCACTCGCGAGATCGAACGAAACCGGTGGCAGGAAGATCAATTTGCCCGGGACGTCACACTCCTCCTCAGCCTTTAATCCCCGGGCAAAGCTTGGATCCGTCGGAATCGAGAGCGCAACTCGCGGAAGGCCGGCCTCCGCCGTCAGCGGTAAAAGCGGAAGGACCGAAAGCAGCAGAATCGGACCCAGCCGTCTTCGACTTCCCCATCGGTAGACCTGTCTGGGGACCGAGCCGGATAAAAACACCGCTGCCGAGCGAAGCGACGATTTCATCCAAATAAAATCCCGCAAAGAATCGAGAACTTGATCACAATCACGGAAAGGAACGCGTCGCATGCCGGGTTATAGTGGTGATCTCTTCGATGTCGGTTTTCGCGAACGCGCGGCTTCATTGACCAATTTTCATTCATAGGGGTTCGCCGTTCGCAGTAGTATATGCGAACCTCTAGCGGCCTCCCTCGATCTGAGGCGGTCTCGAAATTGGGACATCCCACAATCCGAAACATGCAGTGAAGTCGTCCAGAATCAGTAATTAGCGCTCGCTCGGCTTCGCGGTTGGCGTGTCCGTCGCTGTACCATGACGTTCCCCCAGCAGAATCACAGCGGGAATCAACAACAAGCCGCCGGCGAGTGCCAACGCGACTCCCAACGTGGTCACCAGACCCATTTCCACCAGCGGATCGAAGCTGGAAATCATCAGCGCCCCGAACCCAACCATCGTAGTAAGGTTGGATTGTATCAACGCGGAACCAGAT
>JASHRE010000828.1 GCA_030037515.1 Candidatus Sulfotelmatobacter sp. | reverse complement strand
CACGATCGCGCCAAAAACACCCTTTGCCCAGTTGGAAACGATTGGGCCACCAAGCCAGCGCGGAATTTCGTCGGGCAAATCGCGGTTCACCTCGTAAATCAATCGATTGTGGTCCCAAGTCTGTCCCGGCCAGAACCATTGCCAACCCGGACCGCGAATGAACGTACCGATGAGAATCATGGCGACCCAGAGGATCACAAATCCAAAAAGAAACGTTGAGACCGAAAATTTGCGCTGCTTCCAGGTGTAATAGCCGCTGCCGAGCGGGTTGGTGTCGATGTAGGGAATTACCATCAGTCCGATGATGATCAGCGTGGGCATGACCACGCCCGCGATCCAGGGATCGAAGTAAACGAGCATTTCCTGCAAGCCGAGGAAGTACCACGGCGCCTTCGCCGGATTCATCGTGAGATTCGGATTGGCCGGTTCTTCCAGTGGCGCGTTCAGCGTGATCGACCAGACCATGAGAATGATGGTGACGATGATGGCGGCGAGAAATTCAACGCGCAGCAGAAACGGCCAAACGTGCACTTCTTTTTGCCATCCCTGCTTGAACGGCCAGGTTTTGCGATGATGCGTTTTGGCCAGCGCGGGATCGGTCTCAAGTTGCGCGATTAGTTCATCGTTGGCATGGGCCTGTTTCCAAGCCAGGTAGATGTAGAACGCAAGCAGCGGAATCAGCGCCACGATCGGCACGTTGTCCGGAGCCGAAACGATTTCCCAAAGTTGATGCCAATCCATATGTTCTCCACGAACCGTGTAGGGACAGCCGCCCTCGGCTGTCCAGTCGAGCAAAGCTCGACGGGATTTTTCGTGGTTACTAATGCGCTGCCGGGCTGCGTCCGGCGGGACAGCCGAGGGCGGCTGTCCCTACCCAATCCTCACTCGCCGGCTGCTTTCGGCCCCCGGCGAGGCTTGTCGGCCTCAGCCTCGAGCATGACTTGAGCCGGTCCGGAAATACCGCCGTCCTTTCTCACGCGCCAGAAATGCACAATCATCAACACAGACGCGACAATCGGAATTCCAATGCAGTGCCAGATGTAGGAGCGCAACAAAGCGTTGGCGTCGACGATCGACCCACCCAGCAACCCGAAGCGCACGTCGTTGTAGGGAGTCATGCCAAGTTGTGCACCGAAGGGTCCTTCATGCCCTAACAGCGGCGTAGCACGCGCCATGTTCGTCCCGACCGTGACAGCCCAGAATCCGAGTTGATCGTCGGGCAGCAGATATCCCGTGAAGGAAAGCAGCAGCGTGAAAACGAGCAGCAGCACGCCGATGTTCCAATTGAACTCGCGGGGCTTTTTGTACGAGCCGGTCAGGAACACGCGAAACATGTGCAGCCATACGGCGATCACCATCAGGTGAGCCGCCCAGCGATGCATGTTGCGCAAGATTTTTCCGAAGGGAACATCGTGCTCGAGATAGAGCACGTCGCGAAACGCCTGCACCTTGCTCGGATGGTAATAAAACATCAGCAGCACGCCGGTGTAGGTGAGGATGATGAACAGGTAAAACGTGATTCCGCCCATGCCCCAGGTGTAGCTGTAGCGCACGGCATCGCGATTGATCTTGGCCGGATGCAAATGCAGAAAAACGTTGGAAAGCACGCCCAGAGCGCGATTGCGCGGTGTGTCATCGTGTTTGTGGCGGAAGATCGAAGTGTAGACCTGAGTTTTGGTCGGATCTTTCAGTCCTTCGATCTGCTCTTTAGCCTTTGTAGGAATGTCGGTTTTGAGCGCCTCGATGTCTTGTTTGACTCCAGTACTGACTTTTTCGAGGAGTCCGACCTTGCCACCGTTTCTATCACCACCGTCAGTCCCGCCGCCAGCACCGCCTGCGCCGTTGCCACCATTCGGATTGTTTGGGTCAGCCATATGAGTCCTGAATTGCCGGCATGACGCCGGCACTACGATTACACTCCGTTCAAAAAGGCTCCCGGATCGTTGAAGTGACTAGGTTGCCCTTTCGGCCACTGATAGAGCTTTGCCGTGTCGACCAGAATCTGGCCGTCTGGCGCAAGTTCAATATGAGCGCGGTCCATGGGACGCGGAGCCGGGCCTTCGAAATTGATCCCTTCGCTGTCATACCCGCTTCCGTGGCATGGACACTTGAATTTGTTTTCCGCCGGCTTCCAATCGGGCGTGCATCCAAGATGAGTGCAGCGGGCGTAAATCACAAACAGCCGGTCGGGTGTGCGATCGACCCATATACGGTATTTTTGCTGAAATTTCGTGTCGACGCCGAGGGCGAACTCCGAGGGATATCCGATCTTGAAGACCGTGTTCGGCTCAAACAGCGTTCGAGGAAGAAAAAATCGGAAGAAAGCCAGAAACCATGCCGCCAGAAAACCGGTCACCAGGGTCCAGGCGAAACGGCGCCGGCGACGATCAATCTCTGTAGAAGAAGCGGTGGCTGAGACGCCGGCGGCAGCGGCAGCTTTCGAGGTTCCCACCGCTGGAGTGCCGACATATTTCGTGGCGTCGGCTGCGGGCTTGGCCGGCGTTTTTGGCACCTCTGGAACGTCGATCTTTTCAGTGTCGGGCATGACTCCTCTCCTGCGAACTCGGTTCAATCCATGCCTGCGGCCGCGGCATATTCCGGGGTCGCAAACGGCCTCCCAACCTTGCGGACTTGAATAGCGGTATGACAAGGTTCCATGGCCACCTGCCGCACAATTTCGACCAGAGCGCGAATGAAAGTCGGGGAATCGTTCAATCCCGCACTCATTTCGAACTGGGCGAATCCCAGTTGGGCAGCCAACTCGCGAGCTTCATGATCGATTTCAGCGAGCGTTTCAACGTGATCAGAGACAAAGGCGATGGGCACGATGCAAACCTCCCTCACCTGCTCGGTCGAGAGTTGCTGCAATGTGTGATGCAGAGAAGGCTGCAGCCATTTGCTCGCACCAACTTTGCTCTGATAACAAAGCCGGTGACGATTGCCCCACCTGCCGCGCGCCATGACTAAGGCGACGGTCTCTTCAATCTGGCGCTGATAAGGATCTCCCTTTTCAATCACGGAGACGGGCACGCCGTGTGCACTGAAAATGATCAGTGGCGAATCGGGACGGGGGAAGCGCCAAATCGCGTCATTTACTTTCTCGATGACCGCATCCAAATAGGTCGTGTTGCGATAGAAAGTCTCAACCCGTTGCGCCGGAATATCGCCGCGAAACTGGCGACGCCACTCATTCAGGCTCGAACCAGTCGTAGTCGAGGAATACTGGGGATACATCGGCAGGAGCACAAGTTCCTCGCATCCGGCCTGTTCCACCTGGGCAATGGCTTCCGAGGTGAAGGGATGCCAATAGCGCATCGCAACGAAACAGCGCGCATCGACGCCTTGATTTCGCAACTCCGCTTCGAGCGCCTGCGCCTGCCGCTCCGTGTGGCGGCGAATGGGGGAGAACCCGCCAATAGTCGCGTAATGGTGCCGCACCTGGCGGGCGCGTGTTGCCGAAATGACCTTGGCCAGCGGTTTGCGACCTATGCGGGCAAAAGGAAAATCGATAATGTCGGGATCGCAGAACAGGTTGTAGAGGAATGGCTCGATAGCTTCCAGCGAGTCGGGTCCACCGAGCTGAAAGAGAACCACACCAAGACGCCGAGTTGAGCGCGTCATCTTCCCCCAGAACCCACGGATGCGTGGCACTTTACTCCCAATGCGGAGTTCGAGTCAATGGGCCGGGTGCAAAATTTGACGGGCGGCTGAAAGTCGGCGATCGGGAGTTGCAATTTCACGACGCCCGGATGAAGCTGATGCCATGCCGGAGTTGCCTGATATTAGCTCTTACATCGTGGCGCTCGAATCCCGTATTGTGGGCCAGACGTTGGAACAAGTTCGTGTTACGAGCCCGTTTCTTTTGCGCACTGCCCAGCCTCCCGTTGCCGCTGCCGAACGCCGGCGCGTCGAAAGGCTAGAGCGCGTGGGCAAACGAATCGCGATCGGACTGGAAGGCGACATCTGGCTTGTGCTGCATCTGATGATCGCCGGACGCCTGCACTGGCGCGCCGCAAAGATCAAACTCAGTGGCCGGCAGAACCTGGCCGCATTTGATTTTGCAAACGGGTCGCTGGTGTTTACCGAGGCTGGCGCCAAACATCGTGCATCGTTGCACCTAATTTGCGGGAAAGAGAATCTGAAAACGTTGGATGCCGGGGGCATCGATGTCTTCGCCTCGGATCTGGACGTGTTTCGCAATGTGCTGACAGCCGAGAATCACACGCTCAAACGCGCTCTCACCGACCCACGGTTGCTCAGCGGAATTGGAAACGCCTACTCCGACGAGATTCTGCACGCGGCACAACTGTCACCCATCACTCCCACACGGAAATTGACCAGGGAAGAATGGGAACGCTTATTTTCTGCAACGCGCAGCACGTTACGAATCTGGATTGATCGCTTGAGCGCCGGGGCGAAGACAAGCTTTCCAGAAAAAGTCACGGCGTTCCGCCCAGAGATGGCCGTTCACGGCCGCTACGGACAGCCTTGCCCGCGTTGCGGCGAGAAAGTTCTGAGAATTCGTTATGCCGACAAGGAAACGAACTATTGTGCCCACTGTCAGACGGGAGGGAAGGTCCTGGCCGACCGCGGCCTGTCACGGTTGTTGGGATCGGATTGGCCGCGCACCTTAGAAGAACTGGAAGCGCTGAAGCGCCGTTAGTCAGAAACGCGCCCGTCAGAGCTCTGCTTCAGCGGTTGCGTTCCTAGCGGAACGGCGCGGGACCACTGACGTCGGTCATCGCGGCGTGTGCACAGAAAATCCCGATTCGATTCCTGGCTGCGTGAGATCCGGTTTAATGTCAGGCCGGCGTTTGTGCCGCTTGCATTTCTTGAATAATCGCGTCGGCGAATTCGGACGTCCCGGCTTGTCCGCCGATGTCCCGCGTCAGTTTTTCGCGGTGCCGATATACGCGCTCGAGGGCGTGACGAATCTGCCTCGAAGCGTCATGCTCGCCGAGATGACGAATCATAAGCAGCGCGGACCGGAGTAGCGCCGTGGGGTTGGCGAGATTCTTTCCGGCGATGTCCGGCGCCGATCCGTGAACAGCTTCGAAGATCGCGCAGTTGTCGCCCAAGTTCGCGCTGGGAACGAATCCCAGGCCGCCGACGAACGCCGCGCACAGGTCGGAAAGAATGTCGCCATACAGATTTTCCATCACCAGCACGTCGTACTGATAGGGATTCAGCACGAGTTGCATGCAAGTGTTGTCGACGATGTGTTCGCCATACGTAATGTCCGGATACTCTTTCGCCACGTTGCGGGCGCAACGCAGGAACAGGCCATCCGACATTTTCATGATGTTCGCTTTGTGAATCGCGTGAATTTTTTTCCGCTTGTTCTTGCGCGCGTATTCAAAGGCGAACCGGGCGATTCGCGTGCAAGCTTTTTCGGTCATGATCTTCAGGCTTTCCACGACGCCGGGAACGACTTCGTGTTCCAGTCCAGAGTAAAGTCCCTCCGTGTTTTCGCGAACGATGATCAGATCGACATCGGGATAACGCGTGGGAATGTGCGGCAGGTTGCGAATTGGCCGGAAATTCGCGTATAGGTCGAATTTTTTGCGTAGGGCCACATTGATGCTGGGAAAGCCCCCGCCAATCGGCGTACTCACCGGGCCTTTTAGCGCCACGCGCGTCCGCTCGATCGAATCGATCACTTCTTTTGGAATGTATTCGCCATATTTTTCGTAAGCATCGGCGCCAACGGCGAAGGTTTCCCATTCGAATTTTACGCC
>JASHRE010000827.1 GCA_030037515.1 Candidatus Sulfotelmatobacter sp. | reverse complement strand
GGAGAGCGAGGGGGCTACATGCTAACCCAAACCAGGTTGGTTCGGCTAGACGGCCTATGCGCAGACGGCCTACGCGCGTGTGTCGGCCTACGCGCGTGGGTGGGTGGTCGCACCAGCGTGCCGTCGGCATAAATTTGCCAGAGGCCTGATTTTGGGGTAACGTACCTATCCGAGTCCGTTGTTATTCCCCCCTCCAGATTCTGAGAAATGACGTGGTACGAGCCGAAAACCGGCGGCGGCGAACCGTGGCGGATCAGAGCGGGGCGAACTGGCTCCGCGACGGATTGGATGATCGTCCGAAGCATTATCTGTTCGCTCCCATGCGAGTGATTCTCAGCGCGGCTGCGATCACTTTGGTTGCAGTTGCCGTTGAAGTGCTGTACACGCCCCCGCCGCGAGAAAAAATTCCGGTTGTTATGCGGGACGGCTATAGCGGCAGAACTTCTGCATCCGGTTGCGGCGCAGATAGCGGTGCTTCTGCTGCGTCTCAGCCGGCCTCAACATAGCAACCGCTCGGTTTCGATGACTTTCAAGTGAGCACACGTGGCCAAACCTTTTGATTTCGGCAGGGTCAACCTGAGTGCGGGAGGGAACGACGCGGATGCACGCGCTCGTTCCGAGGCTCCCTTTCGCATGGTAATTCTCGGTGATTTCAGCGGACGCGCGAATCGCGGGATGTGCGACGCAGGAAGCATAGCCGGATGCGAACCCATAGAGATCGATCGCGATAATGTCGACGAAGTCGTGTCACGACTGGCTGTCGAGCTCAAGCTCCCGCTGGGCGACGGAGGGCTCACACATCTGAAGTTTTCGGAGGTGGAGGATTTTCATCCCGATCGCCTTTTCGAGAAGGCTGCCTCATTTGAAACGCTGCGGGAGTGTCGCGGCAGATTAGAGAAGCCCTCCACATTTTCGAACGCAGCGCGAGAACTAGGGCTGGCTTCGCACGAAGAATTCATTGTTGCAGGCGGCGGTGCCGATGCGGCTCCGCTACGCGCGCCCTCTGCCCAGCGTGTCGCGTCCGGCAGCCTGCTCGACGACACGATCGAGGAAACCGAGTCGCGCGCGAGCCATCGTCAAGCCGCGCGGGCGCCTGATCCGGTGCGCGAGTTCGCACGCCGGGTAGCGGCGCAGCAGGCACAGCCCGCATCTGACTCGCGGCAGTCAGAGGTTCTATCGCTTCTGGATCGCGCCATCGGTGGGCTGATCCGCGCGATTCTGCACAGTCCTGACTTTCAGGCGCTGGAAGCCATTTGGCGTGCGACGTTCTTCCTGGTTCGCCAACTCGAAACCGGGTCGCGGTTGAAAGTCCATGTGCTCGATATCTCGAAGGATGAACTGATGGCTGATCTCGGTCCAGCAAATGACCTGCGTGCGAGCGGCATTTATCGTCTGCTGGTGGAACGCACGGTCGAAACGCCCGGAGCAGAACCGTGGGCAGCCATCGTGGGAGCGTACAGATTTGACGAGCAACGTGAGAACGCGGGATTGCTTGCTCGAATGGCGCAGATTGCTCAGCGCGCAGGCGCGCCATTCGTTTCGGCAGCCAATCCGCGACTGCTGGGTTGCGCTTCTTTCGGATCGGCTCCCCATGCTCGCGATTGGGGTGGCATGACGAGTTGGTGGCGGGAATTGCGTCGCGTACCTGAAGCGGCGTATGTGGGTTTGGTAATTCCGCGGTTTTTGCTGCGTTTGCCGTACGGAAAGAAAACGTCGCCGCTTGCCACATTCGATTTTGAGGAATTCTCCGAAACCCCGGCGCATGAGGACTACCTGTGGGGAAACGCGGCATTCGCAGTGGCTCTGCTGCTAGGGCAGTCGTTCAGTGAGTCCGGCTGGCAGATGTCTCCCGGCAGTCTGGCGCAAATTGACCGTCTTCCGCTGCATCTGGAGATGAGGGGCGGCGAAACGCAAGCGAAGCCTTGCGCCGAGGCTCTGCTGACGGAAGAAACGGTAGAGGCGATGCTCGAGGCAGGATTCATGCCGCTGGTGTCATTTAAGAACCGCGATTGGGTGCGGTTGGCGAGATTTCAATCCATCGCGGATCCGGGGCGTCCACTGGCCGGGTTGTGGCAAACCTCCGGTCGAAGGTTGGGGTACGGCTGACGGCTATGCCCCCCCTCCGGTTGAAGTCGCCAGTTTCGGCGGTAAACCGCGCCTAGACAAAGAAAAGTGCGGTTAGTGCTTGACTGAGCTAACCGCTTGTGATAAATCCTTGCACCACGATCCGTACGGTCAGAAGGCCTAGGAGCCTGGATCTGGTCTCCTCTGACCGGTACGTTCCCCAGATCGCTGTAAACCGGACTTAAACGCTTTACCTAAGCACTTCCTCGAACAAAATCCGAAGAGGTTGGGAGATAGCATGGCAAAACCAAGCACACAGCATAAGTTGGACCGCGTGCGCCCGCCGCGGGTTCAGATCACCTACGATGTGGAAACCGGGGGCGCGATCGAAATCAAAGAACTGCCGTTTGTGGTGGGAGTCCTCGGCGACTTCACGGGTCAACCCGAACAACCGCTCCCCAAACTGAAAGAGCGCCGCTTCGTCGAGGTGACGCCCGACAATTTCGATTCCGTGCTGGAGAGCATGAAGCCCCACCTCGCGTTTGCGGTGGAGAACAAGCTCAGTGAGGACGCCAATGCGGGCCAGATCAAAGTCGATCTGAAATTCAAGAGTCTGCAGGATTTTGAGCCTGAGCAAGTTGCGCGGCAAGTGAAGCCGCTAAGGGAATTGCTCGATCTGCGGACGCGCCTGAACGACTTGAAAGGCACGCTTCAAACCAACGAGAAGCTGGACGAGGCTTTGCTCGACGCGGTCAGCAAAACCGACAAATTGGACAAGCTGAAGGCCGAAGTCGGCCAGAAGGGGGAACCCAATGCCTGAGACCCAGAAATCGGCCGGTGGTACGGCGGTCGTAGAGCAAGTGGGGGAAAGCGGTCTGCTTGATCAGATCGTGGAACAGGGACGGTTTGGCGATCCGAGCGCGCGTGAGCGCGGCAAGGGCCTGATCAAGGAATTCATCGAGCAGGTGCTTGAAGGATCGATGACGCTGGGTCGCGACGCCGACCAGATGATCACGGCACGCGTGGCGCAGATCGACCACCTGATTTCGATTCAGCTCAACGAGATCCTGCATAACGCGCAATTCCAGAAATTGGAGTCGACCTGGCGCGGGCTCAAGTATCTTCTCGACCAGTCGGAAACCGGCACGATGCTGAAGATCCGCATCCTGAACGCTTCCAAGAGGGATCTGCTGCGTGATCTGCAGCGGGCCCCGGAGTTCGACCAGAGCGCGCTATTCAAGAAAGTCTACGAAGAGGAATACGGAATTTTCGGGGGTGAGCCTTTCGGGGCGCTGGTTGGCGACTATGAGTTCAGCCGGCATCCAGAAGATCTCGAGCTACTAGAAAAAGTATCGCAGGTGGCCTCGGCGGCGCACGCTCCCTTCCTTTCGGCAGCTTCTCCGGAATTGCTGAACATGGAAAGCTATACGGCTTTGGATCAGCCGCGGGATATCGGGAAGATTTTCGACAGCACCGAGTACGCCAAGTGGAAGGGATTCCGCGAGAGTGAAGACTCGAAGTATGTCTGCCTGACTTGCCCACGCATTCTGATGCGACTGCCGTATGGCAAAGACACCGCTCCCATCGACGGCTTCAATTTCGAAGAAGGCGTGGATGGCACCGATCACTCGAGGTATCTATGGGGCAACGCGGCTTATGCGCTGGCGTCGAAGATGACACAGGCTTTTGCCACGTACGGATGGTGCGTGGCGATCCG
>JASHRE010000087.1 GCA_030037515.1 Candidatus Sulfotelmatobacter sp. | reverse complement strand
CTTGTTTTTCAAAGGTGCCTTGTTACCGGATCCCAAGGGCATTCTCATCCGACAAACCGAAAGTGTGCAGGCGGCGCGCCAGATTCGGTTCACGAATGTTGGGGAAATCGCAAAGATGAAACCCATCCTGAAAGCCTACATTCACGAAGCCATCGCAGTCGAAAAGGCGGGTTTGAAGGTAAAGTTAAAGAAGACGGCAGACTTCAGAATTCCCGATGAATTTCAAAAGAAATTGGATGAAATCCCTGCCTTGAAAGCCGCTTTTGCTGCATTGACGCCGGGACGGCAACGAGGATACATCTTTTATTTCTCCCGCTCCAAACAACCCAAAACTCGGGCGGCCAGAGTGGAAAAATGCGTGCATCAGATTTTCCGTGGCAAGGGATTGAACGACTCGCGGGTTCGAGAAAGAAGATAACCTTATCGTGTTCCGCCGGTATCGGCTGAAAGTTTGCGATCCGGCGGGCGGCCCCCGCACCCCCCTGCGCAAGTCGAAAGGATTTTTTCACCCAGGCGTGCATTCGACATTTTCCAATTCATCCCGTTCTTAAAGTGAAAACCATGGCAAACGTAGCCCTTTCGAAGAAGCAAAGTGAACAGCTACTTAATGCATTGAAAGCCCGCTTTGAGAAAAACATGAACCGCCATCAAGGTCTTGAATGGGCCAAGGTGCAAGCGCAGCTGGAAGCCCATGCAGACAAGTTGTGGTCGCTGCATGAAATGGAAAAGAACTGGGGGTGAACCGGACGTCGTTCGTCAGGAAAAAACTTCCGGCGGATACATTTTTTATGATTGCTCGGCGGAGAGCCCCCAAGGCCGCAGAGGTCTTTGCTACGATCGCCAAGCGCTCGATTCAAGAAAAGAAAATAAACCAAAAGGTAGCGCGGTGGATATGGCAGCTGCGATGGGCGTTGAGCTTTTGAGGGAAGAACAATATCGAGAGTTGCAAAAAATTGGGAATTTCGATGAGAAGACATCGAGCTGGGTGAAAACGCCTTCCGAGGTCAGAAAACTCGGCGGCGCCCTGTTTTGCGATCGCCGCTTCAACACTGTTTTCGTGTATCACAACGGTGCGGAATCCTACTATGCCGCCAGGGGTTTCCGTGGCTCGCTAAGGGTCTGAACTTCGGACCGCAGGCTCCTCGAATCGCTTGGTTACTTCTTCCCTGAGCATGTCCCGATTGCCCACCCATCGAAATGCACGTTGGGCGGGGCAGCCTCGTCGGTGGCGGTGTCCTTCGACCACGGTCGTTGGCCCGGCTTCCAAATCATTTCTCCGGCATCACAGCAAGTATCAGAGCTGAAGGATGTTGAGAGTCGTGAACAATGGTGTTGCTGGCGGGAACAAAGTTCCGCGCGAATCGAGCCTCGTCTCCAGTGTTCATATTTCGGTCAAAGCGCGGAAAATTGCTGCTCGAAATTTCAAGCCGCAACCAGTGCCCACGAAGAAAAACGTTGCTCGTAGCCCAGAGATCGACCGTAATCTCGTAAATCTGTCCGGGATTTATCAGCTCGGGGTGTTGCTGCGAAGCGCGATAGCGCATGCGAAGAATTCCTTCGGTGAGATCTTGTGCGAACCCGTCAGGCCCCACGTCGACCAGCTTAGCCGTAAAATCGGTATCCACAGCCGACGATTTTACGAACAGGTCGGCAGTAACAGGGCCTGTAACTTCCAAATTCTGGGCCAGCGGTCCCAGGGAATAAACCAGAACGTCGTCCCGATTTTCTACCGGCCGCTGATCGCGCGGTCCAGGCTCCATGTGCTCGCCGTCGCAGCAAAGTGGTCCGCCAATGGTTGGCGTGGGATTGGCCGGATTGTACACATAAACATCAGGCGGCTCAGATTTGGGCAACCGAGTGGAAACAGAACCATCGCCGCGCAATGAGTTCGCTTTGCCGTTCGAATGCAGAAAATATTTAGTGGCGCGAGCCAGGGGTGGCGGCCAATCGTCTTCTTGACGGTATTCATTGGCCCCCATGGTGAAAAGCTTCACGGGCTTGTCGGTGGCAAACTGGTTTTTTATTCCTTTAAAAAGAAAATCGTACCAATCGAGGATGACGTCGGTGTATACGTTTTCGACCGCGTGCGGTCCAAAATCCACGTCGCCGATGCGACGGCCAAAGCCGGCATGGCCGCCAATCTCGATCAAAAGGTGTTGCTGGGTACGTGCTGCTTCGTTCGCACCATATTTTTTTGCGCCCATGTAGTTGCGCAGCGTGCCGGCATTAAAAATGTCGTACCAGCCGCCCACTTGTAGCATGGGGACTGCGATTTTCGAAAAGTTTTCCTCAATCGACCACTGCCTCCAGTAACTGTCGTAGTCAGGATGTGCCAGCCAGTCCAAATAATATGGAGCGATCATCTGCGTCAGCTGGGCGTCGGCTGGTAACTGTCCGAAATTGAAAACCGGATAATTGGTGAGCGGCAGCGTCGGTGCACCGATGAGCGCGTTTGTATTCTGATGGATGAAGCGTTCGAGTGTGTTCTGCGCCAGTTGGGAAGTCCAGTTCTGGTCGAACCATTGCTCAAAAGCTCCGGACTGGTAAGTCCACCCATCGTGATAGTTGCTTGCGGTCATGTTGGGTGCAGTCGCGGCCAGATGTGGAGGTTGAGCGATCGCCGCCAGCATTTGCGTCGCGCCCACATAGGACGCGCCCATCATGCCAACTTTGCCGTTGCAAAAAGGAAGTGCGGCCGCCCATTCGACGCTGTCGTAGCCGTCGGCCTGCTCGTGTCGGAACGGATACCACTCGCCTTCGGAACGATAGCGGCCGCGAACATCTTGGATGATGACAACGTAGCCACGCGACACAATCTTCGACGTCGGGGCAACCGCCCAATTGACGCTTTTGTCGTAGGGCGTACGCATGAGGATGACAGGGAACTTTTCAGAAGATTTCGGCCGATAGATGTCAGCGTATAAAGTGACGCCGTCGCGGGTTTTCATAGGGACGTCGTGCTGCACGATCATGTCCATGGGGATCGCAGCGGAAGGGGTTTGCGCTGCGGTGTGCGTCACAGAGACAAAACAAAATGCGGTCCAAAGGAACATCTCCAGCCACCTTCTCCACCATCTCATCTCGCGCGCCTCCCGGCAGAGTCGATCAGATTACAGGATGCTGCATCAGATTGGCGAATCTGGCTCGGACTTGGAACGGTTGGTGGCACGCCCGTCGTGTTGTGGTGTCACCCGTTCCCAATGCGGAAAGCGCATGTCGAGGGCCGCCGCCCGGTTTCGAGCCGTGGCGGGGACGACGGGGTCAAAAAGGACGAGAACCAGCGATTCGTGTCAAGCGGTTGTCCGGGACCGAACCGGACTCGGGCGACGCCCCGCCTCACCCATTGTCATCCCCGGCCGATTGGCTTCAGCCCGGGCACCACATCGCCCGAGCCAAAGCAACAGGGGGGCGACGAAATCAAATTCCGCCGGTTTGGGAACCTCCTGAGCAACCTCGAGAAAAGAAACAGCCCCGGAAGCTGCGAGAGCCAAAACCGGGGTAGAGATTTTCCTGATCGAGGAACTTGCCTCGCACTCGCACCGGGGTGGCTCGGCAGCGTGCGACGCGAGAACCTTGGCACAACGATTCCAGCATCCATTTATCGGCGAAGGAAAAGACGGGAAGCTTTGATTTCCGCCTGACCGCGGGATGGAGCTCGTCGAACCCGGGAGCGACACCTGGGCGACAGCCTAATTTCATTTCTGCTCGACCGCAACAGGAGATTTGACTCGAGTTCGCAGGACTTCGCCCAAAAGAAACAAATCGGTCAACAGAGTTCGCAGATGGGTTGAAGCGTTCAGATTGTCGATCAACTGCGAACTTATGGAGGATTGTGCGAGCACCAATTCCACCGCCACCAAAGAATCGCCGGCATCACGCGCTAACATGGCGCAGAACGCCTCGTACTTCGCGGAGGGTTCAAGTTGCTGGTCGGCGATTGCCCGTCTGCAGCTCGCACGCAACTCTATCATCGCTTGGCGCGCCTGCTGAAGCCGGGTTCGAACCTCACGGCCCGCGGAGCTGCCCTCATCGCTGGGCAAGCCTTGTGCGGCGTAGCCCAGCAGGAACTCGTAACATTCCTCGATGAGGTCGGAGTGTTCGAGAAAGTCAATCGCCATGCGCCAGGTCCTTCCGATCCGACAAGCCTTTGACCACCCATCGCCGGGGATCGTGTTCCTTCAAAAAAAACTCGCGGCTCAGCGAGCCGACAATCATCGACGCGGTGATCGGCAGCTTTTCCGGACGAATGGCAAAGTACACGTGAACGATCGTGAGGGTGATCAGGCCGACTCCCGCCAGCCCGTGCAGCACATACATCATGCCCCAAGTCATGTCGCTGAATAGATACGGATTGCGGGGAAAAAAGATCGTGCGCACGCGAAACATCATGCAGACACCGGTTATGATTACCGCCAAGCCGGTCAACATGACGACGCCGTGATAGAGCTTGTTTTCGAGCGGATACTTGGCAAACTTTCCCGGCCGGGTGGTCGACATTCCCATGAACCGCCGTATCCGTTTCCCGGCGTCTTCAAGATCGGACCGATCCGGCCAGATCGACCAGAAATCCATGTAGAAAATCGAGTGGACAATGTGAAACAGAATCGAGATCGTTAGCACGGTTCCGGCAATCCAGTGATACGTAACCCAATTGAACTGAACTCCCACTTTGGGCAAGAATGCGGTGAAAAGTAAGACAAACATCGCCGCCGCCATGATCCAGTGAAACAACCGCGCAGCCAAAGAGTGTCGCGGAATGCGAGCAGGTAGATTCAGAACTTCGGCTGGCGATGCTTCCGAAGCGAACTCTTTATGTTTCGCGAAGTAGCGAACGTAGATGGCATGCACGATCAGAAACACCAAGCCAGCGATCAGGGCGACCCAGATCAAGAACCACGCAATGTGAATCGGAACTCGCTGTCCCAAGGGACTTGTCGCCCACTCTAGGATGCCCATGCGGCCTCCTCGACTCCACCAATGGCGCGCTTTACCAGGTTTCGCATGAGCGGGATTTTGTAGGCGTTGAACTGCAAGGGCTCAGCGCCTTCGACCGCGAGCTTCCCTGCCGCTTCTCCGGTTGCAGCGTTCCGTGGTTTGCCGCGGACCGAATCCTCCACCTTCTTTAGACGCAGTGGCCGAGCCGCAACGGCATTCACGGCGATTCGAACCTCCTGAATCGTGTTGCCCGATGACTTCATGGCCGAGGCGACGTTCATCAGAGGAAAATCCCAAACATTGCGATCTCGAACCTTTTCGAAATAGAAATCTGCCCGGGCCCAAGTCAAGGGAACCTGAATCGAAGTGAGCAGCCAACCCGGGCGCAAAATGTTCATGCGAGTAATGTCGATATCAGGACCGAGAAAGTAATCTTCCGCATCAATGGTTTGATTGCCCTTTGGAGTGGCGAGCACGAACTTGGCGTCGAGCGCGATCAGAGCCGGAGCCGTATCGGAGGGATTCACGGCCACACATCGTTCCGCGTGCAGAATGGCATGCTCGCGATTTCTGCCCACCGGCGTATCGGCATAACAGACGTTTCCGCCCGCGCGATAACACGGCCAGCCCGCGCGATAGTACCAGCACCGCGTATCCTGAGAAACGTTCCCCCCGATCGTACCCTGGTTGCGAATTTGGGGGGAAGCCACCAACTCCGCCGCCCGTGCCAGCAAGTTGTATTTCTGCCGGATGACCGGATTCTCCGCGATATCGGTGAGCGTGGTCATGGCTCCGATCTCGATGCCATCCCCGGTCTCCTGAATTCCCTTGAGCCCCTCGACTCCGCCGAGATCGACAACCACCTTGGGCTTCTTGATGCGGTCCTTCAGCCAATCCATGCTGTCGAGCCCGCCGGCCAGCACGAGCGCATCCTGCCCGTTTTGTTCCAGGAGCTTTTGTGCGTCCGCCGCCGAACTGGGCTGATACAACTGGAACGCCGGCATCACATCTCTGATCACAGCCATAATGCTCTCCGTTTCGAATGGGCTAAATGTGCGCAGTTAGCGGGTCCTGCATCGGACGTCCCGCTTCGAGTGATGTAACAATGGTGTCGAGGTTTACAGGCGCACGGCGGAAAACTTCATCGCCCAGCGCATCGGACAACGCGTTCAGGATCGCCCCACAACCGCCGCCCACCGGTGGTTCGCCGATCCCCCGCGCGCCCACCGGCGTCTCTGGGTCGGGGATATCGAGCGCGGCCCATTGCATGTTGACGGGCACGTCCAGAATTGTTGGCGGCTTGGTGTGATAAAAGCGGAGCGAAATCGTGTGTCCGTAGTGCGGATCAAGCACCCACTTCTGACCGATGGCGTGGCCGATGCCCAAAGTTGACCGGCCGAGGATCTGACCGGAAAGCGACTTGGGATGGATGACCGTGCCAACGTCGGCGACGGCGAGAAAATCTGTGATCTCGTACTTGCCGGTTTCGGTGTCGACTTCGACCTCGGCGAAGCTGGCCACGTAAGAGAAGGTCTGGCCATCGCGCGGGTACTTGTCCTTGGCCGCAACCACGAGTCCTTGACCCGCCAAAGCCGCAACGGAAGCCTTCGTGAACTTGTTCACATCTTCCGGCGGTTCGTGGCCATCGTACTTACCGCCCAATTGAATGGCGCGCTGTGCGGCCTCGGCCAGCGTCATGCTTCTGCCGCCGCCCTTAGCAATGACGCGCTCGTTCGCCACTTCATAGTGCTCGGGTTTGCCGCCCAGAGTCTTCGCCGCGATCTCCCGCAGCTTCTGCTTGCCGTCCATGGCCGCGGCATAGGCTGCGCGCGTCATGGCGTGAGTGGTTTGGCTTCCTCCTGAGACGCACGTCCAGGGGAGATTTTTCGCGGTATCGCCCCAGGTCACATCGCACTTTTCCCAGGGCACACCCAGAACTTCGGCGACGACGCGGTGCACGTCGAGCAGAGATTCGGTTCCCAGATTTCCAATCCCCGATTGGATGGCGATGCGGCCATCCGGCCGGATGACGAATAGGCCGTCATATCCGACCGATCCACCCACGAAGCAGCTGGACGAAACCCCCACGCCGCGAACCCTGGTTCCGCTTTTCTTGGGGCGTGCGCAGCGCTGTTTCCAGTGAAACTGTTCGGCGCCCCGGTCGAAGGCTTCTTTCAGGAACGCGCTCGTGCAATGAGCGCGGGTTCCATTGCGCATTGGGCCCACTGGCGACTTGCCCTCCGGGCAATTGACTTTCCGAATTTCGACCTGATCCAACCCCAGCTTGCGCGCAGCTTTGGAAACAATCGTTTCCATGATCACGATACCCTGCATGCCACCGGGCGAACTCTGCGCCCCGCGCGGTGGAGTATTTGTCAGAACCGTGGTGCCGCGCCAGCGTATCGCCGGAGGCTGATAGAGCAGGGAAACGATGTTTCCCGATGTGTTGGCATCGCCAACGGCATCGTAGGGCCCGTTGTTGCAAATCACGAACATATCGAGCGCGGTGATCCGCCCGTTCGGAGCGAAACCGACCTTCATCCGCCCCTGAAAACCGGGCCGCGCGCGACCGATGAAGTGCTCCTCTTCGCGGCTGATGCGCATCATCACCGGCGCATTCGCTTTTTTCGATAACAACGCGGGAATGATGGCAAAAATGTAACCCGTGGCCTTGCTGCCGAAACCCCCTCCGGTGTACTCGCTGATCAGCACGATTTGATTCCGGTCCATGTTCAACCAGCGTGACAAACTCTCCAGCGTCTGCACCGTGCTCTGCGTTCCCATGTGGACAAACACCTTTCCGTTCTGCCAATAGGCCAAAGTTGTGCGCGGCTCGAGAGTCTCGTGGCTTGTGTCCGGAGTCAGGAAGGTTTCGTCCAGAACCAAGGCCGCATTCCTGAAGCCAGCATCGACATCACCCACCGTCCACTCGTCTTGCGCTTTGCCCATCGGCAGTCGGCCATGGCTTGCTTCGGCGAAATCGGTCTCGGTCCACTTCAGTTCCCCCAGATGAGGCACGGGCGCGGTGGGTCTCTCTCCCGGCTTCGGTTGCGGCATGGGTGGCCTTACCCAGACGTTGCCGCCGATACGCGGGTTCGGTCCACCGGGACGAAGCGTGTCAAGCGGATCGATGGCGAAGGGAAGAGGTTCGAACTCGATGTCGATCGCTTCGATCGCTTCGGCGGCCGTGTATTCGTCGACGGCAGCCAGCGCCAAGACCGGCTCGCCATGGTAGAGCGGTTCATTGGTCAGCGCTTTTTCGCCCAGCGGATTCGCTTTGATCGTGACGCCAAGGTCGGTCACGCTGTCGGCCGGCGCCGGCAGATCCTTTTCGGTGAGGACGGCCTTCACTCCGGGGATCGCCATGGCTTTGCTGACATCCAGATGCTTTACGCGTCCATGCGCAACCGGGCTGAGCAGCAACTTGCAGAACAACATGCCATCGACGCGGAAGTCCTCCGCGTATTTCGCCTTTCCTGTCACCTTGGCGTACAAATCGGGCGTTGGATAATCCTTGCCGATCAATTTGTACTGCGCTCCGAATTTCTGCTGGTTGGGTTTCCATTCTGAGCTAGACATGTTGCGCCTTCCTCATATTTTCCGCCCCACGCATCATTGCGGTGAGGATTTTGTCGTAATCCTGGCAACGGCAGAGGTTCCCCGACAGCCCGTGGGCCATCTCCTGCCTGGCCGGATTGGGATTCTTCTTTAGAAATCCCACCGCCGACATGATGAAACCGGTCATGCAGAAGGCGCACTGGAAGCCTTGTTCGTCGATCACGCCCTGCTGGACGGGGTGAAGCGTGCCATCGGCATTGGCCAGTCCTTCGATGGTCAGGATTTTTCTTCCGCGCACGGTGTGGGTCAAAACCGAGCAAGAGTAATGCGGCACATCATCGAGCAGGACGGTGCAGGCGCCGCACTCGGCGCGGTCACAGCCGAGCTTGGTACCGGTCAGCCCCAGTTTGTAGCGCAGGGTCCAGGCCAGCGTTTCCTGCTTCAGAACGTCAACCCGGCGCATCTGCCCGTTGACGTTGAGAGTGATCAGGCGCTCGCCCAAACCGGATGGCTGTTGGCCTAGAAGCGAGGAAGCTCGAAACAGATAGGTCGCCGACGAGGCTGCTACGCCACCGGCGATGACTCCCTTGATGAAGTTGCGCCGCGAGACCCCCCGCATCGCCTCATCCACTAT
>JASHRE010000826.1 GCA_030037515.1 Candidatus Sulfotelmatobacter sp. | reverse complement strand
CTGAGCCCCACCTTGTGAACGTAGTGTTACAGCGCGCGGCGCTTTGCGCTTCCGCGCACTTCGTGTATAGAAGAAGAGTAATGGGCGACGCGATCATCGAAGCGGTCGGACTCGAGAAGTCCTATCCGCAGCCGGACGGCACGCGGATTCAGGTCGTCGGCACGACCAACCTCGTCATCGAGACGGGGAAGATCATCGCCCTGCTCGGCCCTTCCGGCTGCGGCAAATCTACGCTGCTCCGCATGCTTACGGGACTCTCGCAGCCCTCGGCTGGCATGCTGCTCTGGCACGGCAAGCCGCTCGCTGGGCAGGTGCCGAATGTCGCCATTGTGTTCCAGAGTTTCGCATTGTTTCCCTGGCTGACGGTTTTACAGAATGTCGAAGCACCCCTCCAAGCGCGGTCTGTTGAGGCCGTGGCAGGACGCAAGCGCGCCCTCCGCATGCTCGATATCGTCGGACTCGATGGCTTCGAAACCGCCTATCCAAAAGAGCTCTCGGGCGGCATGAAGCAGCGCGTCGGCTTTGCGCGGGCTCTGGTGGTCGAGCCCGAGGTCCTTTTCATGGACGAGCCTTTCTCGGCCCTCGACGTCCTCACTGCTGAAAACCTGCGCAGCGAGCTATTGGAACTCTGGTTGAACAAGAAGATGCCGACCAGCGCGATTTTCATCGTCACCCACAACATTGAAGAAGCGGTCATGCTGGCTGATCGCGTCATCGTTCTTGGCCGTAATCCAGCGCGGGTCCGTTCCGACTTCAATATCCGCTTGAGCCATCCCCGCGACCGCAAATCCTCGCGCTTTGTCGAACTCGTCGATTATGTGTACAAGGTTATGACCGAGCCCGACGTTGAGCATGTGCTTCCCGATGCGGAAACGACGGCAGAAATCATTGTGCCCCCGGGCGGAATCAAAGAGGCGATAAAGAAGCAAGAAGCGCCCGTCCGCACTGCGAGATATCAGATGCTCCCGCATGCGCGTGTGGGCGGCATCGCCGGCTTGCTCGAACTTCTCCAGGATCGCGGCGGACGCGAAGATCTTTTCCGCCTCTCCGAAGAACTCGTCATGGACGTGGAAGATCTTCTGCCGATTCTCGAAGCTTGTGTGCTACTGGGTTTCGCCTGGCTGAAAGAAGGCGATGTGCAGATCAGTCCGCAAGGATCGGCCTTCGCCGAAGCGGACATCCAACAGCGCAAGATTTTATTTCGCCAGGCCGCTCTTGATCGTGTGACGATTCTCAAGCAGATCGACAGCATCCTCAAGCGCAAGTCCGATCACTCGATTGCTGACGAATTCTTCCACGACATCCTCGACGAACATTTCGCCGAAGACGAAGTGCAGCGTCAGTTTGAAACCGCCATGAACTGGGGGCGCTATGCCGAGATTTTCGACTACGATCGCGAGAACGGACGCCTGATCCAGACTGAACCCCCGGCGCCTGCAGAAGCGCCTCCAGTTGAAAATCATGACTCCGCTCCGGCTGAAAAATCCTGAGAAAGCTCGCCCACGATGGCTCACCCCAAGAAATCTTTCGGCCGGCGAGGATTTTCGGCGTATCGCCTCTGGACACAGATTCCGTCGATCGAGGTTTCGTTCCTTCCTGATCTGTTGATGTTTGCGGCTGGGCTCGCTCTCTTTTATGGAGTGCTCGTTGTAGGCCGCACCTGGCTCGGACCGTTCACGCCCGAAGTTGAGATTTCACGCAATCCGTGGGCTCTTCCCGCCTACGCGGGTTATTCGCTGCTTCGAATGACCATCGCCTACGTGCTGAGTCTCGTCTTCACCCTGGTTTACGGGTATGTCGCCGCCTACAACCCGCGCGCTGAACGCTTCATGATTCCGCTGCTCGATGTGCTGCAATCGATTCCAGTCCTGAGCTTTCTGCCCGGAGTTATGTTGGCCATGGTTGCCCTGTTCCCCGGCAGGCAACTGGGCGTCGAAGCTGGCGCGATTCTTCTCATCTTTACCGGGCAAGTTTGGAACATGGCGTTCAGTTTTTATGCGTCGTTGAAAAGCATTCCCAGTGAGATGCGCGAAGCTGCGAAAGTTTACCGGTTCAGCTGGTGGCAGCGATTCATCCAAATGGAACTTCCATTCTCCGTCATCGGGCTGGTTTGGAACTCGATGATGTCGGTTGCCGGCGGCTGGTTTTTTCTCATGGCCTGCGAAATGTTTGTGCTCGGCTCGCGTGACTTCCGCTTGCCCGGACTGGGATCGTACCTGCAAACCGCGGCCAGCGCGGGCGACACGCGTTCAATCCTTTGGGGAATCGCGACCATGGTCACCGTGATCGTCTTGATCGACCAGTTCGTGTGGCGCCCCGTGATTGCCTGGGCTGAGAAATTCAAAATCGAGCAGGTCGAAAGCACCAATGCTCCTCGCTCTTGGGTGCTCAACTTGATTCGCCGTTCCCACGGGCTGGCCAGCCTTAGAAAACGAACGCTGACTCCGCTCAGCGAGCGGCTCATGCTCCACTTCTCGCATGCTGAGGCTGAGGACGATTCCAAGGAACAAACTGTTTGGAAGACCTGGCTTGTGCGTCTAGTGGGGTCGGCCGTGCTCGCCGGCATGGGATACGGCGTCGTGCGCGTAGCCATGGTTCTAAGCGGACTTCAACCAGCGGAACTCCGCCAAGCCGGTATGGGTTTGTTGGCCACGTTTGGCCGCGTAAATCTCGCCCTGCTGCTCGGCGCACTGTGGACCATCCCGGCCGGGGTGGCCATCGGTTTCAATCCTCGTCTGGCGCGAATTGCCCAGCCTCTGGCTCAGATCGCAGCCTCGGTTCCGGCCACAGCGCTCTTTCCGGTCGTCCTGCTTCTGCTGATTCGCATGGGTGGCGGACTGGGTGTGGGTTCCATCGTTCTACTGCTGCTCGGCACGCAATGGTACATCCTGTTCAATGTGATTGCGGGCGCGATGGCGATTCCGACCGATCTCAAAGAATGTTGCTTGGTGTTTCGCCTTGAAGGGCTGCAGCGCTGGAGAAAGCTGATCCTGCCGGGAATTTTTCCTTACCTCGTCACTGGGATGATCACCGCGTCCGGAGGGGCTTGGAATGCGAGCATCGTCGCCGAATACTTCCAGTTCAAAGGCCACATTTATACGACGACCGGCCTGGGCGCCACGATTTCGCAAGCAACCGACGCTGGGAATTTCGATCTGCTTCTCGCCTCCACCATGATCATGGCTGCGACGGTGGTCACGATCAATCGCCTCGTCTGGCGCCGTCTTTACGCGCTCGCCGAGACGCGCTTCCGCCTCGAAATGTAACTTCAGTTGCCGGCCAGTTACCTACTGGTTACCTTCGATTCGATTTTCATCAGTTTTTAACTTCTGCTTTACGTTCCTGCAAAGGGACCGAACTAAACAGTAAAGAGAATGCCAATACTCGGGTCGCATGCCGAGGAAACGCGCGAGCCGGCGTTCTCGCGCGTGGCAAACCTGCCCGGACTGGCGGCGAAGCTCACTCCGGTGGGCAGAGTTCGAGATCTTTATCGCCGCGTCCAAGAATCTGCTGACGGGCTCACGCTCGGAAATCTGCTCTCCGCTATGCGAATCCGCCTGCGGGTTTCCTCCACAGACCAGGCGCGGATTCCCGCCAGCGGACCGGTGGTTGTGGTTGCGAACCATCCTTACGGAGTTCTCGACGGCGCGATGCTGAGCGTTTTGCTGACCCGCATTCGGGCCGATGTCAAGATTTTCACCAGCGCTGTTCTGGCCGATATTCCGGAGTTGGCTGCACACTGCGTCTTCGCCGATCCGCTTCAAACTGATCGATCCCCGGAATGTGATCGGGGTGTCGTTCGCGAGGCAGTCGCGTGGCTCGCCAAGGGAGGAATGCTAGCAATTTTTCCCGCCGAAGGAGTCTCCCATTTTCCGATGCCGGTCTCGTCGACCGCGGAGCCCGAGTGGAACGACACCGCCAGCCGTCTGATCCGACGCAGCGGAGCTTCAGCGCTTCCCTTGTATTTCTGTGGCCACCAGGGCATGGGGCTTCATCTTTTTGGCAGGATTCATGCACGCCTTCGGACAGCCTTTCTGTTGCAGCAGTTCCTGCAACAGGAGGGGAAGACAATTGAAGTTCGAATCGGAAGCGAGATTTCCCACGATTCAATCGCGCAGATCGAAAGCGACCGTGAAGCCACGGAATATCTGCGCTGGCGGACGTACCTGCTCGCGCGCCGCAAGAAAACTGTGAATCCACGGCCCTTGGGGATGCGTTCGCGCTTCGTGTTTCGACCGCTAGAGGGGATCGCTCCGCCGATCGCAACCGAACTCTTAGAAAGCGAAATCGCCAGCCTCCCGCCGGACCGTTGTCTCGTCGAAAACGGGGAACTGGCCGTCTACCTAGGCAGTGCGCGGGACACGCCGAATCTCTTGCACGAGATCGGGCGCCTTCGCGAGCTCACCTTCCGGCAAGTTGGCGAGGGGACGGGCAGGAGCCGGGACCTCGATCGCTTCGATGATCACTACGAGCACGTGTTGCTCTGGAACCGATCGAAAACTGAATTGGTCGGCGCGTATCGTGCCGGGAGCACTGCCGAAATTCTTGCCAGCGATGGCGTCAACGGTCTGTACACCAGCACGCTGTTTCGTTACCACGAGTGTTTTTTTGAAAAACTAGGGCCCGCGCTCGAACTTGGGCGGTCCTTCGTCCGTCCTGAATATCAACGGCACTACGCGCCCCTGATGTTGCTGTGGAAGGGAATTGCCCGGCTTATCGCAATGCACGCTCAGATCGCAGTGCTGTTCGGCGCGGTCAGCATCAGTAACGCGTACAGCAGAGTGTCACGCGAAGTGATTTACCGTTTCTTCCAGTCGCGCGGGCATAAGGACGAGTTCGCCGGACTCGTCAAGCCGCGCCAGCCGTTCCGCCCTGGACTGCTTCATCATTGGGAGTGCCGCGGCCTATGGCAGGCAATTCGCGACCTTGATCAACTCTCCCATCCCATCAAGGACCTCGAATCCGATGGGAAAGGATTGCCGATTTTACTCCGGCAATACGACAAACTCGGCGGCAAACTCGTTGCCTTTAATATAGATCGCAAGTTTTCCCACGTTCTCGATGGCCTGGTCGTGGTCGACTTGCGCCACACCGACGTGTCCGTTCTCGATCGCTACATGGGAAGCGAAGCCGCGACTCGATTCCGCGAACTGCACACCAGCCTGCCCTGATTGGACGATGCTCGCGCGACAGCAACGAAGCTGAGGGTGCCCCACCTTTGTCCTGGAGCACACGGGGATTTTTGACTTTTGTATGGGCGAAACACAGTTTGACAAAGGGTCGCGTAAGTTAAGATACAGACTTGATGTGACCACTCGAACCAACACCACGGGTTTGCGCTATTGGATGTTGCGCGTCCTCGAAGAATGTGATCGTGCGGCGGCCGGTTTCCGTGCCGACCCGGTGCACGATTTGCGTGTCTCGTTGCGCCGCTGTCGGTCGATGGCCGATGGCATGATGGCCATGGATCCTGATCCTGCCTGGAAAGACATGAAGAAAGCAGGCAAGAAACTCTTCCAGAGCCTGGGCGAGTTGCGCGACACGCAGATCATGATGGAATGGACCGAGAAGCTCGCGCCAGTGGTTCCGCATGCGAGTGAGGCGAGGGTGGTCCCTTCGGCGAGCTCAGGCCAGGCTTTGCCCGCGCGTGCTGAAGCGAACCAGAATCCGGCCGAATCGGCAGTGCCTTCCTCGGATGCCATGCCGGAGTCCGCTCAGGATCCGGCCCACGCGCTGCTGGAAATTCTGCGCCAGCGTGAAACATTGCAAAAACATGCCGCCCGCGCGGCTCTCGATCAGTTCGATCGCAAGCAATGGCGGCGCTGGTCGAAGAATCTTCCTGCGCGTGCTGCGCGAATCCGACCGGGCAGCGCCATGTTCAAGCATCTGGCGCTGGAGCGCTGGACCGCGGCTCGCGAACTGCACATCCACGCCATGCGCAATCGGTCGCAGGTGGCGCTGCATACGCTTCGCATCGGCATCAAGCGCTTCCGCTATATCGTCGAGAATTTTCTTCCCGCCCAGCACAAGCTGTGGAGCAACGATCTCAAGCACGTGCAGGACCTGCTCGGCGAAGTTCACGACCTGGATGTGCTTTGGGCGGCCGCAGTGTCGTGCCGTGTCTTTCACGATTCGGGATCGCGACGCGGCTGGCACGAGCGCATCGTCGAAGAGCGAGCCAGGCGAATCACCGAATACCGCAAGAAAATGGTCGGACCGGATTCTTTGTGGAATGTCTGGCGAGCGGGCCTGCCCCAGGGCAAGCATGTTGAGCGCCTCGCCACCGAGCGAATGAAATCGTGGGCGAGGGCCCTCGATCCGGATTTTCCCCATTCCGAGCGCGTGGCGAATCTGGCCCTCGAGATCTATGACGGTCTTCAGTCCACCGGATTGCTAGGCAAAAACCTGAATGGTTTGGGAGCACAGACCTCTCCATTCGATGAGCGCTCTGCCCTGCGCGTGGCGGCCTTATTGCACGATGTGGGCAAGGCTCGCGGCGACAAAGGGCACCACAAAGAATCGCAGGCCCTGATTGAAGCTCATTCGACTCCTCTGGGTTGGAACGCCCAGGCGATGCAGCGGGCGGCGGTGATTGCACGGTTTCACGCGGGCGCTTTACCCGTGCGTAGCCACAAGCTACTTCGCGACTTGATGCCAGACGAGCAGAACAGGATCATCCGGCTCGCCGGAATTCTTCGGTTGGCCAATGCGTTCGACGCCGAGCATGACGGACGCATCCAGCGAGTCAAGATCGAAATGGCGTTGGAGCCACCGCGAAGGCATTCTTCGAAAAACGGCAGAACCGGCGGCTTTCGGCCGCCCAGCCTGCGTCCGGCGAGGAATGAAGCTTTAGTGATTGCTGCTGAGGGCTACGTTCCGACAAGTTCCACGGCGCAACGAATCGCGGCAGAGAGGTATTTGCTGGAGACTGTTTTGAGAAGGCCGATTGTGGTGAAGTTGGCCAGGCCCGCTGTGCGATCGATCCACAGCTAGCACGCATCGCGGCAGATGCCGCACAGATACTCCCTACTTTCCTCGCCAATGCGATACAACATGAAAGTCATGACGCACACCCAATTGGTCGAAAAAGCGGTCCGCTGGCTGCGGTCGTATCGTTGTGGTGTGGTGCTGTCGGAGCAGGCTTGTGCCAGCGGGGAAATGCCCGACGCCATTGGATGGAAGCAGGCCTGCCACTCCGTACTGGTGGAGTGTAAAGTCACCCGCGCTGATTTTCTTGCAGACCGTGGCAAGCCGTTTCGCCTAAAGCCGGACAAAGGAGTGGGTGGTGAGAGGTTTTATCTGACGCCCCCGGGCTTGGTAAATGTCGAAGAACTGCCCTCTGGCTGGGGATTGCTCGAGTTGCGTCGTGGGCGCGTGGAGCTGGTGCACGCATCGGCAAAGAACCTTCGCACCACGACTGGATTTCGCTACGAGATGAATCTGCTGCTGGCGAGCTTGCGCCGCGTCGAAGTTCGCATCGAGCCTCAGAGCATCACCGATTTCTTGAGGTGGAAAAACCGCATGGCAGAATACAACCGCGGAACCCTGCCGGAGGGATTGCAGGCCACCGAAGAGGAGCCAAACGCCTTCCTTGAGCCGGAATTGCCCGGCTGAAAGCTCTTAGAGCTCTCTTCGGCCTTCCATCGCCTTCAGGATTGTGATTTCGTCGGTGTATTCGATATCGCTGCCCACGGGAATTCCCGTCGCGATGCGCGTGACTTTTACACCTGCGCGCCGCAGTTGCTGGGACAGATAAACGGCAGTCGCTTCACCCTCGACGGTTGGATTCGTCGCCAGAATCACCTCATCCACCGCTCCCGATTCCACCCGAGCGATGAGATTGGAAATCCGCAGCTGTTCCGGTCCGACGCCCTGCAGCGGCGAAATTGCACCGTGCAGTACGTGGAAAACGCCGTTGTAATGCTTCGTCTTCTCGATGGCGGCAATGTTGGTGGGCTCCTCGACTACGCACACCAGACGCTGATTGCGCGTGGTGCTGGTGCAGTACACACATGGATCGACGTCGGTGATGTTATTGCACACCGAGCACAGCCGAAGATTCGCCTTCACATCTCGGACGGCCGCGGCCAACGCCTCGGCGTCTTCATCGCTGGATCGCAGAATGTGAAACGCTAGGCGTTGCGCGCTTTTCGTACCAATACCAGGAAGTTTTTTCAGCTCATCAATCAGCCGCGACATGGGTTCGGCGAACTTAGACATGGGACGATTGCATCATTGAACGATTGCGGGATTCAGATCGCGGCGCGGCGGAGTCACACGTCGAGAGATGATCGACTGCATCGCTCCACGACGACTAAATCCCCGGAATTCCCAGTCCGCCGAGCATGCCACCGACGGTCGACTGCATCTGCCCATCGACCTTCCGGCTGGCTTCATTGATCGCCGCGAGAATCAGGTCCTGAAGCATTTCGACGTCGCCCGATTTTACCGCTTCCGGATCGATTTTCAGACTTAGCAGCTGCTTGCGGCCATCCATTTTTGCGGTGACGGTGCCGCCTCCGGCGCTAGCTTCGACCACGGTCTCCTGCATCTTTTTCTGCAGAGACTCGTATTGCGCTCTGGCCTTCGACATCAGGTCTTGCAAATTGAATCCACCCATAGAACCTCAGTTCGGGTTCCAAACCTTCAAGGTTTCAAAGTCTCGAGCTGTCAGAGCTACTAGGATCCGATATCAACGTTGCCTCCGACGCTCGTCTCAGCGTTCGAGTCTCGAAAGGTTGAAACATGAAACTTTGAAACTTTTTTCATCTTTTCTCCCGATAATCGATCACGGTGCGAATTTCGGCGCCAAATTTTTCGCGCATGCGCCGCACGATCGGATCCTGCTCGGCACGGCTTCGTCCTCCGGGGCCCGGGGTGACTTGTTCTCCGCCGTTGTTCTGATTGCCATTCTCGACCACTGCAGCACCAGGAATAACCCGCAATTTGACAGCCCGCCCAAGCGTTCCACTGGCGGCAGCGATTGCGATTCGTTTGGCTTCGGCGCCGAGCGACATGTCCAGGATCGTCTGCGACTCCGCGACTTTGATGACGAGTTCGTTCCCGATCACGCTCCATTCGCCGCCAGACAGCATAGAAACGAGAATGCGCTGATTATTATCAGAAAGCCCCTGCAGCACGGCCGTCTGCAGCTTTTCGATCTCACCGGAGGCCTCGCAAGCCGCGGCAGAACTGATTTCGCGCTCAACCTGGGCCGGGGTCGGCGCCGCAGCAGCATAACCCGTATTGCTGCGGTCTGGCGCGGCCGAGCCCAGGACCACCGGTTCGGGCTGGCTCGCTGCGGCGACAATACGAGGTCCGCGGGCGGCGGGAGTCCTACTGTCCTCTTGCCGCGGAGTCCCTTTGCGTGCCGAATCGGCAGCAAATGGCGAAACATAACTCGGACGCGACCCGGGCGCCTCCGGATGACGAGGCTCTGCACTCCGCGTCTCGAATCCAGGACCGACGATTGTCGGCTTGCCCACGCGCTGCGGAAGGGAAGGTTGAGCGTTCGCAACCTCGCTCAACAATTGTTCCACAGGCAACAGCCTCTGCGCATGCGCCATTTTGAGCAGCCCGAGTTCAAGATGGAACCGTTGCTCCTGCTTGTAGCCCAGTTCACCATGCGTGCGCAGCATGATCTGCAGGTGGCGAGTCAGATCTTCTTCGCCGAACAGTTCGGCGACGCGCGCAACACGCGCGCGTTGTTCGCTGGAAATCTGCAGCAGTGTCGATTCCGGGCCTGCGACTTTGGCAACCGTGGCATTCCGCAGGAAACCTACCATCTGGCGGGCAAAATGCGTCGGACTGTGGCCCTCGCTGATCAGACGATCGACTTGCGCCAGAATCTCGCTGCTCTTGCCTTCCGAAACAGCTCGCATGACCTGTTCCAGAATGTGCCCGGGTGCGGCTCCGACCAGATCGCGAACGGATTCCGCGGTCAGCCTCCCGCTCGACGATGCAATCGCCTGATCTAGAATCGACAGTGCATCGCGCATGGAGCCGTCGCCGGCTTCAGCGAGCAAAGCGAGCGCATTCTCGTCGGCTTCGATTTTTTCTCGCGCAATCAGGTCGCGCAACTGCCCCACAATATCGTCGAACTTTACCGCGCGAAAACTGAAATGCTGGCAGCGCGAGCGGATCGTCTGCGGAATGTC
>JASHRE010000825.1 GCA_030037515.1 Candidatus Sulfotelmatobacter sp. | reverse complement strand
AGACCGTGCCCGTCGCGCCAGAGGCACACTGAACTGTAACCGTACTGTTTCCTGTGGATACGACGGTGGCGATCGTTTCTGGTGGATTTGTAGGGTTCGCCACGAGGAATTGGCCGGCGTATGGTGCAGCGAACGTCAAGGGCGCCGGCGACGGCGCAACGCTGAACATCCCCGAGGCAGTGAAGGTGACTTGGCCGTTGGGGAACGTCTGCGCATCGGCTGTCGCGGGCGTGACCGTGATTGAGTACAGCACACGGCCTGAGTCGGGACCGCTTGAGCTGCATGACGAGATCACAGTCGCAAGAGCAGTCAAGAGTGCAATCAACCCTAAAGCGCGCCGGTCCATGAATTCTTCAAACCCAACAATGATTCGCGTCAACCTCTCATTCTGCCACATTCACTGATGGCCAGATCAGATCCAAACGTCCTCTCAGCCAGGGGCGCAAGAAAACCGCAGAATGTTTCTTGAGCTTCTGCCGGCAACTTAGCGGCGCGCTCCCCAGTATTGCAAAAATTTTAAAATCAATTACTTACATGAATATGTTTATCTTTCACTGAAAGCTTTCCACAGACGTCGCCCCCCCGCAATGTGCACCGCAACATTTGACCGAGGCGCTGGCAATTCAGAATGCCAGAAGCGTCCATTCGCGCCGACGAGGTCAGGGATGAAGGTCGATGTCTGCCGAAAAGTAGAAAACGATGAATCAATCAGCGGCGAGTTTCGGAGCAACGGAGCCCGGCACTGCTACCACGGGAGACTTCGCGGCTGGCGTCACTTTATCCCGGGCATCCCTGCATTGTGGCGGGCACCTATCGAGTCGTGCTGACCATGTCGCCACACCTCGCATACGTCCCTCGGGGGAGGTACTGAAGCTGCCGCGGCGAACCATCATCCGCTGGCACGCCGGCAATTTTCCCAAAGACGTTGCGTAGTCGGAATCGGGTGGGACGAAATTCCGTGGGCAACTCGAGAACCGCTTTCGACCCTCTCATGGCCAAGCTCCAAGGACGGGAAATTGTTGCCGAATATCACCATCCGGGTCCCACGGAAATCGATGCGAACGCGCCCGTGGCGTAATCTGGCGTAGAATCGGCAATACGAGAACATCGGTGACCGAACCATCCAGACCAACTCCTTTGACGCCGTTACCCGCGGCGGGGTCACCGGCACAGTCGAAGCCGGAAACTCCGTCTGCTCCGAAAGGACCTACCATCAACATCGGCGAAGAGTTCGGCACGGCAAAAAAAAATCTGCCGCCGGCGAAAATCGTTCTCATCGCTGTCGGAGCGGTGCTGGTTGTGGTACTGATCGCCTCGTTTGTGAAGCGGGCGCAACCGCAAGGGAAAGGATCTCTCGACAACGTCGCCGCCGAGGAAATTCCCGGCCAGGATTCAACCATGGTCGCGCTGACCTTCACCTTGCGCAACACCAGCGACAAGATTCTGTACGTACATTCGCTCCAGGGCCAGATCAAAACTTCTTCCGGTGACCAGACTGCCGATGCGGTGTCGGCCATAGACTTCGACCGCTACTATCAGGCCTTCCCTTCTCTGAAAATCGGCGCCCAGCCTGCGATCTCACCTGAGGCAAAGGTTCCACCCGGCCAATCCCTCGCCGGGACGATTATGGTTGCGTTTCCTGTAAAGCTCGACGCCTTCAATCAACGTAAATCCACGAGCGTGGTTGTCTGGCCATACGATCAGCAGTTGCCTATCGTGCTGACGCGATGACGGCGGCGAGCCCTGAGGATCCGGTGGAACTCCGGTCCAGCGAAGCAAACAAATTTGGAAGCAAACCAAAAATGCGGGTGCCCCGCTTCTTGCCGATTTTTGCGCCAAGTGGGATTTTGGAGAGCGTACCGGCGAACAAAGTTCTCGTAATACAATGACGCTCGCGAGCCAGACGCTCCCCAAAACAGAATGAACCAGAACCGAAAGCTTTCCTCCTACGCAGTTTCCTTGCTTACCGTCTCAGTCCTTCTTGCAACCGCAGCCACGGCTTTCGCCGCAAACAGCCGTTACATCGTGTTCGTCGGCACCTACACGCAAGGGGACGGCCACGCCAAGGGAATTTACGCTTACCGCTACGACGCGAGCACGGGCAAGACGTCCTCTCCCGAACTGGCGGTTGAAACGACGAATCCGTCGTGGGTCGCGCTTGCCCCCAACGGACGCTTTTTATATGCCGTGAATGAACTTGGGAATTATGGAGGCCCGAACAGCGGCGGGCTGAGCGCGTTCGCGGTCGATCAAGCAACCGGCCGGCTGACTTTCCTGAACGAGGTTGCGACCCGCGGCGCCGACCCATGCTACGTCTCTGTGGACCATACCGGCAGGTATGTGCTGGTCGCGAACTACACGGGCGGAAGCATTGCCGTGTTTCCCATTCTCGCGGATGGCAAACTCGGGGCCGCGACAGCTTTCGTTCAGCACACGGGACATGGAACCAATCCCGAGCGGCAGGAGGGTCCACACGCCCACTCGATCATGCCGACGCCGGATAACCGCTTCGCCATCGTGAACGATCTTGGGCTCGATGAATTGCTCGTCTACAGGTTCGACAGCGCGAATGGAACCTTAACTCCGAATGCCCCGCCGTTTGCCAAGCTCGAGGCTGGCGCTGGGCCGCGGCATTTCGCGCTCGCGCCCAACAAGAAGTTCGCTTACGTGATCAACGAAATGGGGAAGACGGTCACGGCGTTTTCGGCCGATCTTCACGCGGGCGTCTTCAAGCCTATTCAGTACGTGAAGACTCTGCCCGAGGATTTCAGGGGCCGGAACGATGACGCCGAGATCGAGGTACATCCCTCGGGCCGGTTTCTCTATGCTTCCAACCGCGGCGACGACAGCATCGCAATTTACGCCATCGATCCGGCGAAAGGGACGCTAAAACAAATTGCGGATGTGCCGACGGGAGGCAAAGAGCCGCGTAGCTTTGCCATCGATCCGACTGGCAAGTTCCTGTTCGCCGCGAATCAGAATTCCGACGACATCGTAATGTTCAGAATTGATGCAAAAACCGGACGACTGACGCCAACGGGCGAGAAGGTCGAAGTGCCCTCGCCCGTATGCATTAAGTTTCTGGCGGTGGAGTGAGTCGCTAGCTGGGGTTGCTTGCCGTTACTGGCACCGGCGCATTCTTCGGCGTACTCAAGTATCCGGTGGCCTTCTTCTTGTCGACGGTCCAGACGACTAACTCAAACAGCAGATGCTCACGACCGGAGTAGAACTGGATCGGCTCGGCGATATTGCGGTCCTTCTTCTCAATGGTTTTGTCGTCGGCGGTCACATTCATCGTGAACTTGCCGTGCTTCGGATCGGTCTTTGTGAGCTTTAGACTGACGGTCGAAACCGGCTGCGGCTTCGCTCCGCGCAGCAGCGTGAACTCGTAATAGTTGCGATCGCCTTTGTGCTTCAGGACTTCCAGATCGGCGCGCGTAGTCGCAATCAGCTCGCTCTGCCCGGTCAGATCTCCTACGGCGGTCTGCAGCTTCGCCTTGGTGGCTTCGAGGTCGGCCTTGGTCGCGGCAACATCGGTTTTAACTCCACCCACGTCGGTCCTGACTCCGGCAACATCCCCGCTGACCTCGCTGATTGCCTGCTTCTGCTGACTCTGCTCCTGCTCGAAACGCTTGGCTTGGGCTTTCTGTTCCGCCATCAGATCGGCGGTGCGCTGGGCCAATTCCTTTTTCGTCATACCGGCTTGCCGCGCCAGCGTTTCTTCTTGGGCTTCCGCGTTTTGAATGCGCGCTTGCAGTTCACGGACTTGCGCGTCGCTGGCTGCGAGCTGGTCCGTTAGGGCTCCAAGTTTCGTGTGGGTCCCGTACTGGGCGTACGCAAAACCCGCGATGACTACAATTGCCACGACGATAAGAATCCACTTGCCTGCGTTCGACTGTGGTTCCATCTGTAGATCTTCGCCGCTTTCCGCCATACCAGCTTCCCTCCTCAGGAAGTTCTGACCCAACGACCGCCAGACCAATTCATTGTTTAGCAGGATGAAAGGACTGTCAAATTGAACAAAAAGTAAGATGCGGGAAGCGTAGCAGAAGGATGCGAGAGAGGGCGGCAGAAGAGTGCCGCCGCCGCTATGGCCGCAACTGCAGTGCCTCGGCCGTCACCGGGTCGGGATCACCGCGAATCGCCTGACCAGACTTGCCCAGACGTTTCTCCAGTGACTGCCGCATCGCCGCGGCCGGGTCATCCGCCTGCGCGCCGCCCATGGCTGTGCGGATCTCGTGCGATTTCATCAGACACGCGTACGCCAGGCGCGGGGGAAAGCCGGAATTGTCAAGAAACTGGGCATAGGTGAGC
>JASHRE010000824.1 GCA_030037515.1 Candidatus Sulfotelmatobacter sp. | reverse complement strand
ATGAGCCGAAAACACCTCAGCTAATTCGCCGGCGTTATCGGCAGAAGGGAACTGCACCGATGGAGCTTGCATGACTGACTCGGAATTCGCGGCGTTGGAAAGAATCGCTCCTGCCGCACGAGCGTTCACCAAGCTCGAACTCGCCTTTGCTCCTTCTCCGACCACGTGCTCACTCGCTTCAGCTTTTGCACGAGGGCTTTCCTGAACCGAACTAGTTCTCCCCTGCTCGGCACGGATAACTCCGGCGGCGGGTTTTGGCGAAGGCAGAACTTGTTTGAGTTGAGGTGCGGGCTGAACCGGACTGTGATTTTCTGCGGCTTCCAGTTCCGCCAGCTCAGAAATTGGACCGTGCCAGCTCAGCCAGACTCCCAAAATCAAGAGCAGAGCCGCGGTGGCCACTCCGATGGCCCATATCAGCCGCTCCGGCCGAGGATCGCCAACTTCGCCTTCAAACAGCTTGAGCTCTCGAGCGCGGCCCTCCAAGTCGCTTTCACTACCAACGGCGCGTGACAACAGTGCGGGAAGCCGATGCGCCGACCGGAGAGCGGCGCGGGTGGCTTCCCGCTGGGTGAGGCGCTCCCGTTCATAGGCCGCCTCCGCCAGTTCAGCCAAGCCGCGCAGAGAGTTGATCTCGCGCTCGCCGAATGCCTTGGCGCGTGTCGAGAAAACTTCGAGAATGCCAGAAATTCCGACCGGCCCGCGCAAAGGCACCACCACAATCGAGCGGATGCCCATGCGTTGGCAAATGACATTGTCGACGCGAGCATCGACGCGGGCATCGTCACAGACCAGGATCGAAGCCGTTCGGAGGCATTCTCCCGAAATGCCGGAATTCGCGTCGACATACGAACCCAGTTCTGGAGCCATTTCGCCGCTGCGTGCCCGGCATAGGATCACGCCTTTGGTCCGGAAAGCGATGGCCACGCCATCGGCCAAGGTGAGAACGCGCGCGGCTTCGGCCGTGGCACGTATCACGGAATCGGGCGGCTGGGAACCGTCGGCGGTCCGACGCAGAACGCTCAACACATCTGCCGGGGCGGAACTGCTGGCCGTCTCGGCCGGTATCGAGGGCGATGCGTTCTGGGTCGGCGCCTGGTCGGTGGATTGATCCTCGGCCTCACCGCTCTGCGCGAGCGAAGGGGCTGGATCGCTCTTGTGCCCATCGGATGGGACAGAGGAGTTCTCTTCACGATCAGGCGCTGAGGAAGTTTGAGTTAATGACAGAGAAGAGGCCATACGCGGCTCGACACAAACCAGATTGGCCAGGAGACGAAGTTACCAGAAACAAGGCGAGCGCGACGCTCTCACAGTCTGTCGTAAGCGGGGTAGGCTGTCAATGAAAAAAGCGTTCCCCCCAGCGCCCGGAAGGGCATCCAAACTCAGGTCCAAGTTGTCCGTAGTTGGGGAAAACTGCCGGTTCCTTAGGTCGGGCACGGGCTTATAATCGTAGGCACTGGGGCTGGTGGTTTATGAGACGTTTTCGCAGTGCATCCCTTCTTCCTCAGCTAGTGGTTTTGACGGCTGCGACCGCCCTAGCCGCTTTTGCTCAGGACGCCGGCAGCCCCCTGTCACAAACTTCGGCGGCCAGTGCAAAGGCAAATACACCGGCGCCGCATGGCACTCCGATCCCGCCGAATGTGCCGCGGATGTCGAAAGAGACTCGTTACAACATCATTCGCGATTTTGAGACACAACTCGTGTACTCGCGAACCGTTTTCCCCATGGGATCGAAAGGTTTGATGCTGAAAGACGGCGCGATCACCCCCAACGGCGAACAATTGCGCCAGCAATTGGCTCTTTATGGGCCGTCGGTCAAGCCGGGCGATCCGGTGCACATCTCCTTCGTCCAGATCAAAGATAACCGCATTCATTTTGATATCAACGGCGGTCCGGTCCGGCATAAGAAGTGGTACCAGCGGGTGCAGGTGTACGGCACGGCCGGAACGCCCGTGAACCCTCAGTCGGACGAGGAGATTCAAAATCCGCACGGAAGTTATCTCGACATCTATTTCGATAAATATGTTCCGGAGATGACCGCGCAGCAGCTGCGTGATCTTTTGTATCCGGTTCTCGACTTCACCGCGCACAACAAAGAGGAAGCGTATCTGGAGACGGTTCCTCCGATCGTGAAGCAGGCGATCCTGGCGCATCGCGTGCTTGTCGGTATGAATTCTGAGATGGTGATCCACGCCATGGGCAAGCCGCCGAAAAAGGACCGCGAGAAGGACGGCGACGTGGAATACGAGGAGTGGATCTATGGGCAAATGCCCGGGGATGTGAACTTCGTACGCTTTGTGGGCGATGAGGTGGTTCGCGTCGAAACGATGAAAGTCAGCGGCGAAAAGATCGTGCGCACTGCCAAAGAAGTCGAATTGAATCAGCCCGACAAGAACGCGCAATCAAAACAGGAGCAGGAACCGCGCCCGGCCAATGCGCCGAGTCTCCGGCGTCCGGGCGAAGACTCGCAGGACGTCCCAAATCCCTCGAACGGAGCGGCGGCGCCCACACCGCCCTCCCCACCGCCTGACATCCCGCAGCAGGGGCCTGGGCCTGGGCCTGGTTAAACCGAGTTCCAACCTGAGAAAGCACACACCCAACGCCAATTTGTTCACTGCTCCGGTCCACGCGGATGAGAAATGCCGCGCCGAATCGTGAAGACGCGGTAATTTATGGCGGGTTGTTCACTCTCACCAGCATTGTGAAAATCTGCAAAGCGGGATCGCCTGCCCACTACCTACTGGCAGCGCCATTACTTGCTGAGAACCGTTTCCGAGTCACCAGGATTATCGGCTATTCCCTGGTAGCGCGATGGCTATACGAAGGCGGCCCAGAGCAGTGGCTGCTTCCGGCCAACTCCGCACCGGCATCCGTTCAGAGTTGGACGGGCTACCCACGAACTGCCGCTCTCTCCGGTAAAATCACCCAATGGCTGTCGCCATCCAATGCCGCGATTTGCGCAAAACGTATGACGGCAAAGTGGAAGCCGTCCGCGGATTAAACCTCGAAATTCATGCCGGGGAATGTTTCGGTCTGCTCGGGCCGAATGGGGCAGGGAAGACCACCACCATTGAAATCCTCGAAGGATTGTTGCCGCCCACCTCCGGACACGTATCGATCCTGGGCCATACCTGGCAACAGAACGAACGTGAAATGCGCGAATGGCTAGGCATTTCGCTACAGGAAACGCGGCTTTCGGAGAAACTTACGGTGCGCGAAACCATCGAACTTTTTGCCAGCTTCTACCGCGAACCGCGCTCGTCGGGCGAAGTTCTCGAGCAGCTGCAACTCACGGAGAAGGCCGATTCCTGGGTGGGCAAGCTTTCCGGCGGGCAGCGACAGCGGCTTGCCGTCGCCACGGCTCTGGTTAGTAATCCGAAAATTCTTTTTCTCGACGAGCCCACGACGGGGCTCGATCCGCAAAGCCGCCGTCAGTTGTGGGATATCATTCGCGCGTTTCAAGGCGATGGCGGTACGGTGCTGCTCACGACGCACTACATGGACGAAGCCGAGCGTTTGTGCGACCGCTTGGCCATTGTGGATCACGGGCAGGTAATTGCCGAGGGTTCGCCAGCGGATTTGATCGAGCGGCTGGGTGGACATCATGTGGTCGAATTCGCGCTGAGTTCCAACGGTGGTGCGTCGGCGCCGGGTATTCTAAACGAAACGTGGCGTACTTTGCCCAGCGTTGAGTCTGTGCGCGATGAAGATGGATTAGTCGCGCTCAGCGTCAAAGAGCCGCATCTCGCGATCCCGGCATTGCTCGGTGCGGTCCAGAAGCAAGGCAGAGCGCTCGAACATCTGACGACGCGCCAAGCAAGTCTGGAAGATGTTTTTGTGCGGCTTACGGGAAGGCACTTGCGCGAGGAGTGAGCAGGAGAGGGGGCACCGTGAAGGCAATCACAGATGCGGTGGTCACAGCAGGCGCGTTAATGCTGGCACTTATCTGTGCTTCGGCCCAAAGCGCCGACGCGCCGAATCCGCACTTCCCGCCTTTCGAGCAATGGAAAGCCGCAGTGCTTGCCGGCGACGCAGCCAGATTGGGCTCGTTCTACAGCACCGATCCTCCGGCGAAGGTTCGTGTCAATTCCCTGTCGCATGATGCCAGCGCGGACCTGGACTTCTGGCTCGGACTGAAGGCGCGCGACCTGAGGACCGAAGTCGTGCGCAACGAAGCGCGGCACGGGCACATCAGCTATATTTTCCGGGCTCAGGTTGAAGCGGCCACCGGCGCGGTGTTGAACGTGACTGAGGATCAGTCATGGCAAGAGCAAGGCAGTGGGTGGAGATTAATTGATGTGGAACGGACGGACTCCCCCCCTCTGGAGCAGCCCGCCAACATGAAGAAAGACATTTACCCCGCGAATGCAGATGCGCATGCAGAGATCCGCCAAGCAGAAGAAGAAGCGGCAGCTGCCAATAAGCGCCTGTTGTTGGTTTTCGGGGCGAACTGGTGCTTCGACTGCCACGTTCTCGATCTGGCGTTTCAACGGCCTGATATTGCGCCCGTGCTTGCTTCGAGTTATGAAGTGATTCATGTGGACCTCGGACCCGATGAACAGAAAAACGCCGATTTGGTGCGGCAGTATGAGATTCCGCTCGATAAGGGCATCCCGGCGATGGCAGTCGCAGAGAGCGATGGCAAACTGGTGGTCAGCCAGAAGAATGGCGAGTTTGAAGATGCTCGCGGACTTACGCCTGAAGCTCTGCTGGCCTTTTTGAACAAGTGGAGGCCAGTCCGGTGATTGAATGTCAGAGGAATGCGAGCTTGCAGTTATGAGTGTTGCCCAAGAAACGCCAACGGGTCCTGTCCTTCAAAAACCAACGACGGTTCGCCAGAACGGCCGCTGGTCGGGATACCGCCATTTGCTGATGGCGCGCATGCTCGAACTTAAGCGTGAGCCGGAGGTCGTTTTCTGGGTATTTGTGTTTCCGCTGCTTCTGGCTTTAGGGCTTGGGATTGCTTTCCGCAACAAACCGGAAGAGTCGATTCCCGTGGCCATTGTGGCGGGACGGGGTTCTGGCGAAGCGCAGTCACTGCTGGCGCGCGCTCCGCGACCTGAGCCCTTCAAAGTGCAGGTGCTGAACGCGGGAGAGGCGCGCAAGGGATTTCGTCTGGGCAAGTTTGATCTCGTCATTGAGCCGAACGGAAACGGTGGCGTGGAATACTGGTATGACCCCGCGCGACCTGAGAGCGTACTCGCCAAGACGCAAGTGAACGACGCGCTGCAGGCGGCTGGCGGCCGCAACGACGTGATTGCTACGAATGCGGTCGCGTCCTCCGAGCCCGGGTCCCGATACATCGATTTCCTCATTCCTGGCTTGTTGGGCATGAATCTGATGAACTCCGGCATGTGGGGCATCGGTTTTGCACTCGTGGATATGCGGCAGCGTAAGCTGCTCAAACGTTTTGTCGGAACGCCTATGCGTCGCGGCGACTTTTTGCTTGCTCTCGCCTCGAGTCGACTGATCCTAATGATCATCGAAGTCGGGCTGCTACTCGCTTTCGGCGTCATCTTCTTTCACATGCGCGTATTGGGGTCGATTGCGGCGATCGCATTCATCGCCGGACTAGGATCGCTGACGTTCGGCGGCGTCGGTCTACTCACGGCCAGCCGCGCGCAGAAAATCGAATCCGTCAGCGGGCTGATCAACCTTGTCATGATGCCGATGTGGATTTTCTCCGGCGTGTTTTTCTCCTATGAGCGCTTTCCGGCCGTGATTCAGCCGCTTATCAAGGCGCTGCCGCTCACTGCATTAAACGACGCGCTTCGTGCCAGCATCCTGGAGGGTACACCCCTCACCCATCAGTGGTTGCGGCTGATGATCCTGGTTGTGTGGGGAGGGATTTCGTTTCTGCTCGCTCTGCGGTGGTTCCGCTGGACCTAGTCCCGCTGGCTGAAAGTGGTTTTCTTGATGCAATGCCCCGCTTGGGACCTCGTTCGCAATCCTTACGACGTTCACGAACGAGGTCGTTTTTGCGGTGCTTGCGAAAAATGACTTGTACTTATGCCTTGGCTTGTTTTGCTTTTCTCACCTTGGCCCAGCGTTGTCGTTGAGCTTCGGCGATGCGGCGGCGAGCTTCTTTGCTCAAGACCCGTTTCGGTCTTTTTGCGGTGGAAGCTCCACTGGCGCTGCCAAGCGCGTCCAGCGCCTTCTTTACGCGTTGCATCTCGTTTTGGAGACGGGAATATTCTGCGCGCAAAGAAGTCACTACGTTGTTCAGGTTAGCCATGAGCTGCCCCTTTCTGCGATCAGAGTATCACGATTAGTTCGCAGCTAAGTGGGAAATCAGGATGAAATAGCCCGAACTACTGGAGCTTAACCTGGATAAATAAGAAACCTTGCACCTTACCCAGATCGTCGCTATCGCGATTGAAGACTACTTCGCGGCGCGAATCCGAATAGCGAGTATCCCAGAGCAGGAACTTATGGGCTACAGGAACCGGGCTGGCCGGGGCATCAGGAGTGCCCGATTCAGTCCAGAAGAAGACCAGACCGTGGACAACGTAGATACGCGAGTTCCACTCCATCAAAGGCGCTCGCTGGCTGGTCATCGTGGTTACCAGATAGCCGGCACTCATCTTGTCGGCAGGGAAGAATTCTGCGTTGACAGCAATCGGCCTGCCATCGCCGAGTAAGTGCCGGCCATTCAATTTGGCGGCGACATCTTGCAGAGATTTCGGATTGGCTTTTGCTACGCTGTCTTCGAGAGCTGAATCCGGTCCACAACAAACCTCAGAATCATGAATGATCGCCGTGAGCGAAGTTACCAGCACGGCGGAACCGTGCGGCGAAGGCGATGTAATCGAGGATAGGCCGCGAACCTCGATTTCCTGATCGACATTAAGAAGCTGTCCATGCGCTAGGCCAGACAGGCAGAATAACCCTGCCAGCGAAAGGCAAGCTGAAACCAGGAATGGCAAACCTTCACGACGGAGCTCGCTCATAAACGACCTCCTGTTACTGGGGTATAAGCTCCAGGTTGATGCTGCCGAGAAAACGCGGGGCTTGCCTGGCTTTGGTCGCCTGCTCGAACGAATAGGCGATCTTAATCAGCGTGGGTTCGCTCCAAGCCCTGCCGAAGAATGAAATTCCGACCGGCAATCCCCAGAGATAACCTGCGGTGACATTGATGTTGGGATAACCAGCAACGGCTGCTGCGTTCGAACTTCCTCCCGGCACGTGATCGCCATTGATCAGGTCCGTCAGCCAGGCAGGCCCCCCGGTCGGTGCGACAATGCTGTCGAGATGATACTTATCCATAGTTGCGTCGATACCTTCGGTCCGAGCCAACCGATGGTTCTTGGCTAATGCATCCACATATTCTTTTTCAGTCAGCGGTCCCTTCGCCTCAGACTTCACAAATAAGTCCTGACCGAAATAAGGCATCTCTTTTTGCCGGTTGCGTTGGTT
>JASHRE010000086.1 GCA_030037515.1 Candidatus Sulfotelmatobacter sp. | reverse complement strand
GTGGAAAGCCCCGAAGACGCCCCTTGCTGCGCGTGATTCTGGATTCGCAATTGCGATTGCCACTGGATTCAAGCATCGTCCAGAATGCGAGCAGAGAAAGACGCAACGATCTGCTGGTGTTCTGCGGCACGGTCGACAGCCACCAGTTTCAGGCAAAACGAACGCAACTGGAACGGGCTGGTGTACGCGTCGAGTCGGTCTCGGTTGGCGCTGGCGGCCGGCTCGAGCTGCAATCCGTGTTGCGGTGCCTGGCCCGGCTGGAAGTCACCTCAGTCATGATTGAAGGCGGATCAAAGGTGAACGGAGCGGCGCTCACTTCTGGCGTCGTGGATAAATTGTTCCTCTACTACGCGCCGAAGATTTTCGGCGAACACGCCATTCCCTTCGCACGCCTAGCCGGATTCTCCTCCATTTCCCTGCGGAACGTCCAGTTGCATCGCTTTGGCGAAGATTTCGCGGTCGAAGGGTACATCCGTGATCCGTACGAGTGAGCATTCCGCACTCAGCCTTATAAATTATAAAAAGTGCCAACAATTAGGATTCGTGAGGTGCCCCGTCCTTGTCGCGCCATTGGCGACAGGGCGGGCGTGAACTTTCGCACTCCGGACAGCGAACGCTGGCCGGGAAGTTGCTGACTGCCAACTGCTGCATTCCAGGCTTACAATAATCCATTCTGTGGAGGCTTTCATGTTCACCGGCATCGTCGAAGAAGTCGGACGCGTCACTCGCATTGAGGAGCAAAGTGAGAACCGTCGCATCACGATCGCGGCCGAGCGCACGCCCAAAGAACTGGCTGCAGGCAACAGCGTGTCGGTCAGCGGCGTTTGCCTGACCGCGCTCGACACCAAGCCGGAATCGTTCTCTGCCGACCTGGCGCCGGAAACATGGGCGCGCACATCGTTCTCGCGCATTCACCCAGGAGCAGCCGTCAATCTCGAACTGCCGATGAAAGCCGACGGCCGCTTCGGCGGACACATCGTGCAAGGTCATGTCGATGGCGTCGGAAAATTGATTTCCTTCGCGCGCATCGCCGATTCCGAGAACTGGTGGCTTGAGATCGAATTGCCCGATGAAGTTGAGAGGTACACCGTCTACAAAGGATCGCTTTCGATCGAAGGCATCAGCCTGACCGTGGCCAAACTGGAGAATCGCCGCTGCACAATTGCAGTGATTCCGCACACGGTCGAAATGACGAATCTGCATTCGCTCAAGCCCGGGGACCCGGTCAATCTCGAAGCCGATCTGATCGCGAAGTACGTCGAGAAAATGATGCGGCGGGGTTCGTCTGAAAGCTCGCTGACGATCGAGGAGTTGGTGGAGCAGGGGTTCTAGAACCCGGTTTCCGAGTACCCGGTAGCCGGTTGCCAGAAAAGGGTTGCACCTGGGTCTGAGTTGCAGTCCGAGTCTGTGGCCGAACCCTTAAGGGATTTCACCGACAACCGGGTATTGGCTACAGGCAACCGTTCTCACGCTTCTATTTTCAGTTCATCCAACTCCAGAAATTCCTGAATGATCGGATGCGGGTCTTTTTCCATGGCGGCGTACGTGCCGAAGAAAATTGCTTTCGCTTCGTATAGAAACACAACGCGTTCGGCCAGTTTTTTGGCCAGGCGCATGTCATGCGTCACCACAACACTGGTCAGGTTGAGTTGCATCTTGAGCCGCTTGATCAGGTCGCCGAGAAGCTGCGCCATGAGCGGATCGACCATCGTCGTGGGCTCATCGTAGAGAACGCATTCCGGGCGAGCCGCCAGCGCCCGGGCAATCGCGACCGAGCGTTTCATCCCCGTCGACAGGTCCGAAGGCAGCAGGTCGCGCATCTCCTGCACGCCGACCATCTGCAGCAAGCCATCGACGATCTGGTAGATCTGCTCCTCGGAAAGTTCGTCTGACTCGCGCAGCGGGAATGCGACATTTTCCCCGACCGTCAGCGAATCAAACAGCGCGCCGTTCTGAAATACCATCGTGACTTTCTTGCGGATGAGCTCCAGCTGGTCTTCGTTGTAGTCGGTGATGTCTTCGCCTGCAACGATGACCCTCCCGGAGTCAGGCTTGAGAAATCCCATGATCTGATGCAGCGATACCGACTTGCCCACGCCGCTCCGTCCGAGAATGCACACAGTTTCCCCCGGCATGACGTTGAAACTGACTCGCTCGAGCACCACGTTGTCGCCGAAGGCCTTGGAGACTTCGACGAATTCGATATAAGGCGCGAGTTTGGCGTCGCCGGGCATGATAGAAAATTGCTGTGCCTTCATCATAACCCGCGATGGCGCATCGAGTGCTGTTTGAAGAGCCGGGATTTCCTCTAGCCCAAAATTGCGTGTGCCGTCCTCAGCCGCCACGCGGGACTTCCGTGCCACCCTAGACCGCGATGGTTTGTCCGACGATCAGCTGGGGCATTGCGCAAAGGTACACGCCACGAAAGCGGCGATCGATCAACAGATCGCCAATGCCGGCCGGCAACATCACGCAATCGAGGCAGGGATAGAACAGGTGGTGATAGAAATGAACTCAGACCGTCCAAGGGGCGCGTCGAGCAGACAACACGTGACGAGGAATAGAAGCCGCCGGTGCAACTCCGGCTTTGGCCGCCAGGAAGTCGCCCGCCTAAGCACGAGCCTAAAGGCGATCATGTCATAAAACGGGATGCTCAGAGCGGGCCCTCGCTAAACGTTCGATCGTCGGCTGGAGAAATGGTTCAGCCCCCGCGGGAACGCGCTTCGGCCAACTCCTCCGGCGTGTTTACATTGCGGAAAGTTTCCGCAGAAAAGCCCTTCCCTTTCAGATCGTCTTCGCTGATCACCTGGGTGGATTCGCCGGTGAATAACGCGTCGATCTTGTGGCGCCCTTGCTCGAGGGCGTGCTGAGCGGCGTCGGCAAAGGCCCGCCGATACACGGCACATAGCGGCTCGAATCCGGTTGCCGAGCGCGGAACGGTCACTGTTGCCGGAGAATCTCGGGCACGCTCGATCAGGTAGTCCAACAGACCAGTTGTGACCAAGGGCATATCGACGGCAAGCATCAGGTTCAAGTCAGAAGAGGATGCGCGCAGAGAGGCATGAATTCCACCGAGCGGTCCGCAGCCGGGAAAGATATCTTCGACGACTGGATGGAACTCGGCGAACTTCGCCGGATCGCCGACGATCCGGACATCCGCAGCGACCGAGCGAGCCAGAGCGCACGCGCGTTCGAGCAAAGTTCGTCCGTTGAATGTGACGAAAGCCTTGTCGGTGCCCATACGCGTGCTCTTGCCGCCGGCAAGGATGAAGGCGGCAAGATCGGACGGCGAATTCATGGCGGCATCATACATCGCTGAGGTGAGGACGGCTCAGGTGCATGCTTGGGACCATGAGACGGCGTCAGTGGGCATCCGTGTTGGTCCTGTTCGTGGCATCTGCGACGTTCTCAAGGGCGCAGGTTTCTACCCATTCGCGGGCAAGAGTACCTGCGCCCACAGGCAAACGCCACGCATGCAACACCCAGCACGAAAGTAACCTACCCAAACTGACCCCTTCGCGCGATCATGCGGGTGGGCCCTTCTGACCCGGAAGTAATCCACCATGCCGCAGAAATTCATGGATGTGCTTATGCTAGGGCGCTGCTCCCACGAGTTCTCCTGGCCCCGCCGTGGTGCCGACGGAAATTACTACCAGGTCTGCCTGCTCTGCGCCGCGGAATATAAGTACGATTGGGCGACCATGCGCCGCATCGAGCGCGTTGAGCACAAGCCGGAAACCGGCATTCGCCGCAGTCATGCGCGCGAAAAGCGTCCGTCATGGGTGCCCCGCGCACGCCGCCTCAAGCTCGACATCCCATTGCGCTATCGCGTGAACAAGACCAGCACCTGGTATGAAGGCATCATCGAAAACATCAGCCAGAGTGGCGTGCTGTTTACTGGTCCGCAATCGTTGCCCGTAAATGCGCTGATCGAGCTGGTTTTTGAAATGCCGGAAGAGATTTCAGGCCAGAAGAACAGTAATGTGGTCTGCCAGGGCCGCGTGATCCGGGCCAACGGCGCTCCCGAACCGCAGGAAGGACGCCACGGGCTGGCGGCGTCGATCGTCGACTATAAATTCATTCACTGAAACGGATTTTCAACACGAGGGGATGGGCGGACGGGGATGTCCGCCCATCGATGCGAATCAAACTCTACGATCCCTGCTTTTCGAACACGATTTCCGCTTTTTTCGCCGTCAGCTTCTCTTTGCGATAGGCTCGCGCTACGTCGCCGAGTGACGGTTCGACGGAGACCGGACCGAACTCCCACAGCGGACGCTCGCCGTGCTCGGACGTATAAGTCTGCGCTCCCCCGCCCACGATCGAATGCTCAGTGGCCATCGCGTGGGGTTCCGCATGCTGCGGATGATCCGGAATCTGGAAGACCGTGACTTGGTTTGATAATACCCCGCCGCCGGTCTGTCCGACGGCCGTTGCGGCGCACAACACACACAGCCCAATCAGCGCAATTTTCATGAAGTTTGGCCTCACACCCCACCATTTGTGCAAACAGCGTGCCAAGTAGATATCCTGTAATATCAATAACTTAATGGATATACATCAAGCTAAGCGCAAGACTTTGCATAGGGCATTTCAGGGGAGATTCCCTCACTGGATCCAAGCGCAACCGAGTCTCACGGAACCTACAACGACGCTTGGAGTACTATGGGTTTTACCGTGTTCCGCTTGGAGTCACTGGCATGAGGCTGCGCCGTTCAACGTCCGTATTTATTTCTGTTCTCGCATTCCTCTTCTGTCTGCTCGTGTCCATCGCAAACGCGCAAACCGATTGCGCCGGGGACAACAGCACCCTCGATACCAGTCAACCAAAAGACCTCACTCCCCAACAGATCGTCGACAAGCTGGGTGTCGAGGAAACGAAGGTGAAAGAGGCCCGCTCGCACTACACCTACACGCAGGATGTGATGGTGCAGACGTTGAACGGAGCCAGCGTTGACGGCCAGCTCCATGAAGTCACCACGGTATCCTTTGACGACAAGGGCAAACGCCTGGAGAACGTGGGATATGCTGAACAATCCACCTTGCGTGACGTTCAGCTGTCGGCGCAAGACATGGACGACATTCGCGTTTTTATGCCCCTGATCCTCACCAGCCAGGACTTGCCACAATACAACCTGACTTATGCTGGCCAGGAGCATGTCGACGATCTCGACACCTACGTTTTCCACGTCGTCCCCAAAAAAGAAGAAAAAGACAAACGCTATTTTGAAGGCCGCATTTGGGTGGATAACCGCGACCTCCAGATCGTGAAAGTGTGCGGCAAGAGCGTTCCCGACATCATTCACACAAAGAAGAACCAGCCGCAGGAGATCCGCCCAATGTTTGTCGGCTACCGGATCTACATGAATGGCTTGTGGTTCCCCGCCTACGCCCGGGTGGATGACACGCTGCATTTCCGGACCGAATCCGTGCACATTCGCGAGATCGTGAAGTTCAAGGATTACAAGCGGGCGGGAACGTCGACGGCGTCGCGATGAGCCGAACCTGAGGTTCTCGGGTCGAAAGCCGCATGGGCAAGTCAACTCGCCCACCCTGTGGCCAGAAGCGCGACCAGGGTGGGCCACCTCAACAATCGCATTCTGATTGCGAGGCCGTGCTTAACACGACACTTGAATCGACAGCGGCCCCTGTGCTGTACTTCCCAGCATGGCCGAGGCAAAGGAAAAGAACCGCAGCAAGGACATCATTCTCTGGATCATCACTGTCGTTCTCATCGCGGTGGCGATCTACTGGTACAAGAAATAGTCCGTCCCAGCCGGATGCTTTTTTTCGCCTGAATTCTGTCATTCGTGGACCGGACTGTTCGCGACTGCACAGCCGCGGTTCTGTCCGTTTCTGCGCCGCCGAACCGGTTTCCCCTCCGGCTCCGGCAAGATGCGCATTCATCCCCGGGGTGTTGTCGTCAGTCGCGTCGCGGCGGGGCGTACTTTGCAAACACCGACTGGCTGGTAACAATTCCTTCCAGCTTTTGCGGGTTGGCGCGATTGACCACGGGGACGATCGGGCAATTCTGCACGAAGCGCAAAGCGGACTCGAGCGGAAGATCGGGATAAAGCGAGGGCAGCGGTTGAGCGGAAATCAGAGAACCGATGGTGTGTTCGCCCTTCCCTTCTTTGAACCGACGCTCGATTTGTTCGCGGGTAATCGCACCCCATCCGCTTGGCTGCAGACGTACGGGAAAAAGTGTCTGCGTCGAGTTTTCGATCCGCCGCGCAGCCGCGTCGATATAGTCGGCCGCGCTCAGAATAATCGCTGGTGCCGGCAGCACCGCATCCTCCACCCGCAGAATCGCCTCTTCGCGTTCTTCCTCGAGCGACGGCAGTACCAGGCCATCCTGTCGCGTCAGGAGATCAAAAATCGGAATCGGCTCCAGACTCCGAGAAACCAGATACGCGAATGTGTTGGCGACGATCACGGGAACAATGATCTCGTAGTTGCCGCTGACTTCGAGCACCATGAACACTGAAGTCATGGGAGCACGCAGGAATCCGGCAAATAGCACCCCCATCCCGACCAAGGCGTAGGTACCGGTCGATCCAACCAGATGAGGAAACAGATAGCGTTCAACGCCGCCGACGGCTCCGCCGAGCATGGCTCCCACGAACAGCGCGGGCGCGAACATTCCACCCGGAGTTCCGCTCACGAAAGAAAGCGTGGTCGCAACTATTTTCAATGCCGCCAGAGTGGCCAGAAGCTGCCACACATATTGGCCGTGCATGGCCTGATCCATGTAGTCGTAACCGGCGCCCATCACTTGAGGAAAGCCGAAATAGCCGATTAAGCCGATCAACAGTCCGGCGATCGCGGGCTGGAAATACTGCGTCCAGCGCGGCATCGCCTTCAATCGCGGACGAAGAAAGCCGATCGCCTTGGCAAAAATCACCGCCGCCACTCCGCCCACAATTCCTAGAACGAGATAGGCGAGCAATTCCGACGGCCGTTTGAACGCCGTCACCGGAATGCGGAAGATCGGTTCGGAACCGAGGAACCAGCGTTCCACGACCACGCTGGCCACGGCGGAAAGAACAACGGAACCCAAAATGCCCGCACTCCAGCGTCCGATCACTTCTTCGATCACAAACAGCACCGCAGAAATGGGAGCGTTGAACGCTGCGGCCAGACCGGCCGCCGCCCCGACCGGAGCCATCAAGCGCAATTTCTCGCGTGAAAGTTTCAGCCGGCGTCCCAACGCCGAAGCCAGGCTAGCGCCGATTTGCAGCGAGGGATCCTCCGGACCGAGCGATTGTCCGGAGCCGATGGCCAGCGCGGCGCACAAGAACTTGCCAATCGCGGTGCGAAACGGAATGAATCCGTTGAAGATGTAGAGCGCGGCTTTGGTCTGATTCACGCCGCTGCCCCGAATGGCCGGAAAAACATGGACGACAAGAATCGCCACGCCCAGCCCAACCGTCGACGGCACAACCAGAATCCGCCAGCTATGCACCGGCGGCAACGGACCTAACAGAGCCAGGTGCGTCCAGTCAATCGCGATGCGAAAGCAAACCACCGCCAGGCCGGAGAAGATTCCAATGAACACGGAAACAATGAGAAAGAAGCTCTCTTCATCGAAAACATCCTCGAAGGCTTCAAACAAACGACGTGGTCCGAGAAAGCGAACCGGGTGTTCCGCCCGGGCAGTCATGGCAGCAGAGGCTGTCGTCAGATCTTTCATTCGTCCGCCGTGTCCGGATTCCGCGCAATCATCAGCAGCGCATGGTTGAGGTCCTGTGGCGCTCCGCAATCTAGAGCCGTCTGCTGCTCAATCGAAAAAACCAGGTCCATGATGACATCCGGCAAATCGTTTTCTTCCTCGTAGCGCAAACGGCGAAGGTCCGGCTTGATGGCCAGCCAACGCGATTCGAGCGACACCAGCGAAGGTGCCGAACCGGGCGGGGCCGAGAGTGAAGAGGCGGCAGGTTTGACCGTCGTCAGGCTGATCCCCCTTTGTTGCGCGCAGTTGGTGAGGCGTTGGCCGGCAGCGTCAAATGCAGCCGCCAGACGGCGATTGCGTTCCGCGTCGGAGATCCGCCGCGCAAATGGATTGGTCCGCAAAATCGTGTTGGTGGAAGCAAGCAGGTCGCGCAAATTCGCGTCTGTCGCGTTGGCGCTCACCGCGGCCTGCAAATAGCGCTGCGCCGTTCGATAGCTCCCGGCGCGGTAGGCCGTCTGTCCGGCGCCGGCGAGCGCGACGGCATTTCCGTGGTCGAGGCGCAACACGCGCTCATATTCGGCCAGCGCATCGCCGTAGTCGTGCGCCTGCAGCATGAGTTCCGCGGTGCGCAGCTGGAGAACCGGGTCGGGCGGCAACCAGGCGGCCAGCGAAACCAGTTCCGAACGCGCCTCTGCCAGAGCGTTCTTCTGCAGCAGGAACTCGATCAACTCGGTCTGCGCCTTACGGCGATTGCCATCCACATCCGACGCCCAGATGCCGTACATGGCGTTGTGATAGTAGCGCAGTGCGTCGTTGATCGAGCCACGCCGCGCCGCCACGCGCGCCAGGGCCAGATTGATGGTGCCATCTTCGGGCGTGCGCTGCCACAACGATTCGAGATACGACTCGGCTTCATCCAGCCGGCCGGTGTCGCGCAGCGCCCGTCCCAAACTCAGTTCATATTGGCCGTTGTTGGGGTCGCAGCTTAGCGCGGCACGCAGTTCTTCCAGCGCTTGGTTGGGATTGCCCGAGTTCAGATCGGCCAGTCCCTGCGCGTAGAGCCTTCTTCCACGCGCCTGCTGGTTGGCGTTGTAGCGCGTCACCAGATGCCCCACCACCGCGAATCCGACCACAGCGGCAAGCGTCAGAAGCACGAGCACGAGGATCGCGGAGCGCGGGAAGATCTTGTGGAGGAACTTTGTCATGTATCGCAATCCGATATTAAATCATGGCGGCGCGTGGGGGCTGCGCCGGTGCGCGTCAGCGGGGAGGCCCCAGGTGCCGAAAAATATGCTTCCTTTTACCCGGGTGTCTATCCGGTCGAACCGGGCCCAGTCGAAAATCAACCCCCAGCGGATGGGGTGTCTCTGAACCACCTCTCGAAATCCGTCGTCAAAGATTCGACCGTGCGGCCCCTGGGCGATACAGCCGTGCTGATGGGGACAGTAGAAATGCAGGTTTCGCACAAACCTGAACAGATTCGCACGACTACTGTTTTTCAACCGCATGGCCATAACTGGCAGCTTATCGCCGTGCACATGTTGAAGCCGGAATAACACGAGTGACTCGAGGCGGTTTGGGCAGCCGCCTCTTTCTCGGCGCGCAACCCCCGTTTTCCTCCATTCCAGAATGATGTCTCAGACCGGGCGGGCCTATTTTCAGGGGAATCGGGTAAGATACTTCGGCTGTCCGAAGACGGCGCGAACGAGGTCGGCTTTGCAATCCGTTTGCATTCTCGAATGAATCGCGAATATCACAAAGGCTACAGCCAGGAACTGCATCGCGACATGGAGGCGCTGGTTTTCGGCCATGCTGGCACCCCGATACTGGCGTTTCCCACCTCCATGGGAAAATTCTTCGAGTACGAAGATCGTGGCATGATCGGCACGCTAACGCCGAAAATCGAGCGCGGCGAGCTCCAGGTTTTCTGCCCCGACAGCGTCGACACGGAGAGCTGGTACAACCAGGGCGTGCATCCCCGCGTGCGGGTCATGCGGCACGTGCAATATGAGCGCTATATCCTGCACGAATTCGTGCCCTTCATTCGCTGGAAGAATCCGGCATGGCAACTGGCGGTCACGGGCTGTAGCTTAGGCGGATATCACGCGGTCAATTTCTCCCTGAAGCACCCCGACGTGGCGACGCATTGCGTGAGCATGAGTGGCGCGTTTGACATTCATCAGTTTTTGGACGGCTATTACGATGACGATTGTTATTTCAACAATCCGCCGGATTTCGTGCCGAACATCAGCGACGATTGGTACCTGAGCCGTTATCGGCGGATGAAAATCGTGCTGGGTTCGGCCGATTGGGATATGTGCCTGGACCAGAACGTAAAATTTTCGTCGATTCTGAACGGCAAGGCTGTTCCTCACTGGCTGGATGTTTGGAACGATCATTCCAGGCACGACTGGCCGCTGTGGTTGCGAATGGCGCAGAAGTATTTTTGACGCTGTGTCGGTGGTTAGAGAATTGGGTTGGGATAGAACGTGAGTTCAAAGCTTTGCGGGCACCGGGTCTCGCGGATTTGCGAGACCTGGGAACAACGCATCCCGACGGCGGAGTTGGTTTTGGGAAGGGCGCGGCTTCGCCGTGGCCCCGAGTGTCCCGGCGACGCTCCGGATGGCAGCTCGCAAAGGCTAAAAATGGAGCATACGTCGTGAAGAAAATCGGGATTTTGTTTGGCATGGAAAACACGTTTCCACCCGCTGTGGTCGACAAGATCAACTCGATGGGCGTCCACGAGGTGACCGCCGAATTTGTGAAGATCGGCGGCATCCGCATGGATGAGCCCAAGCAATACGACGTCATCATCGACCGCATCTCGCAGGACATCCAGTTCTATCGGGCTTGCCTGAAGAATGCCGCTCTGCACGGAACGATCGTCGTCAATAACCCGTTCTGGTGGACCGCCGATGACAAGTTTTTCAATTACTCGCTGGCACACGAGTTGGGAGTGGCGATTCCGCCGACCGTGATCCTGCCGCACAACAAGCATCCCGAGGGCACAACGGATCAATCGATGCGGAATCTCATCTATCCGCTGAACTGGCGGGAGCTTTTCGATTATGTCGGGTTCCCCTCTTTCCTCAAGCCCTACTCCGGCGGTGGATGGAAGCACGTCTACAAAGTGCATTCGCCGGAGGAATTCTTCCATCACTACAACCAGACCGGCGATCTCTGTATGACATTGCAGCGCGGCGTCGAATTTGACGAGTATTACCGCTGCTATGTCGTCGGTCAGGAACAAGTACACATCATGAAATACGATCCCAAGGCACCGCACCATGAGCGGTACGTCAAGGGCAATCCGCCGCCGTCTTCGCCAGAGTTGCGCGATCGGATCGAGAAAGATGCGCTGACTCTCTGCCGCTCCCTAGGCTACGACTTGAACACCGTTGAGTTCGCCGTCGAGAAAGGTGTTCCGTATGCGATTGACTTTCTGAATCCGGCTCCCGACGCGGACGTAAATTCCGTGGGGAAGGAAAATTTCGCTTGGATCGTGAAGGCGGTTGCCGAGATGGCGGTGAAAAAGGCCGTGAGCGGCGAGAATCCGCTAAAGGATCTGCATTGGGCGAGTTTGCTGGCGGGAGATGGCGCAAGGCCGAGAAAATCTTCAACGCGCAAGAAGCTAACGGTGTAGTTGTGACGAATCCAAATACAAAAAGATTCCTCTTTGGAGTGGTGTTGACGTGGGTGCCCTGGGTTCCGACCGCTGTTGGTCTGGCCTACGCGTTCCGGGGCATGTCCAACACCAAGGCAACTGGAATTGCCGTGCTGGCTGGCGGGCTGGAGGAATCATTCGCGCTGTGGGGCATCATCGCCATGGTCGGCGCTCAAGTAGCAGCGATCGTGTGGCTAGGAAAATCCTTTTCGCCGGGACAGAGTTTGCGGAATTTGATTTCCGTGATCTCGATCGTGTTCAGCGGACTGATGCTGGTTCTGGTGTGCCTTTTCATCGGATCGATATGGTTGGCACATCACTGACGCAGATGTGGCGCCGATGGGAAAGCCTTCCCGGGAAATACCTGCTTCTGGCAAAACGGCCCGAAGTGATCACCCGCAGTAGAGTTATGCTCCTCTCCCTCCATCTTTCGTCGTTGGTATACTATTTGCGCGTAGTTCTTCCCCAACTGCACTGCCGGGCTTCGCTCGGATGGACGGCCGCGGCCGGCCGTTCCTACATGGCCTTTTATGTTGCCGACCTTCACCATC
>JASHRE010000823.1 GCA_030037515.1 Candidatus Sulfotelmatobacter sp. | reverse complement strand
GTCAAAAAGGACGGAACACCCGCCCGCCCCGCGGAGAAAAATTGAGGCGCGGGCGTCAGCTGAGCCGAAAACAGGTTGGACACGCTCTAGCGGTCTCTGTCTCCTGCCTTCAAAAAGGTTTTTGAGTGTCATCGAGGGTGGGGGTTGAAGAACTCCGGGACCTTGAGCGTAATCCCACGCCTACGCCGATCGCAAGGCCCATGTTGTGTGAGATTTGGCGCCTGACGCGATCTGCTGTTCGGCAGAACCGATGAAGCTGACACGGGGGTTCTTGCTCGGCCTCTTGATGCTGATTCTGAACTGCTGAACTGCTTACAGGGATACGCGCAGGACGCTAAGACAGCTCAGGAGATACTCACGGAGGTAACCCGTCAAGCAGCGGAACAACACAAGATAGTATTTTTCGAATTCGGCGCATCTTGGTGCACCCAGCGCCACCATCTGGACGCCTTTCTCTCTTTGCCTGACATGCCCCCACCATCGTCGTTTTGGCGTGATAATACGGATGGCTGGTTGCCGGCAAGCCAAACAGGGTCAACTGCGACTGCGTCGGCTGAGAACCCCTTGTGGTTTAACGCGCCCCTTGGATCGTCCATTCTCTTGCCGCAAGGCCAGTTCCCGTCTCGACTGTCTGCCTTGCTCAATCAGTTCATGGCCGCGACGCAAGGTTTCTCGCGCCCCGAACGATGAGTCATCGCTTTTCTTATCCTTAGAGTTTAAAACCCGTAATGAAAGCACTTTGTCAGTTGACGAAATCGCATTATTTAAGAGGACGCGACTTTTGGAGTGGGTTGTCTGCGGAGTCCGTTGCGCATGGAACTTCCTCAAGGAAAAAGACCAAATCCCTCAGGTTTCCGAAGATTTAAAAATCTAACGCTGAGCTGCAGAAATCGATTGAATCGATCCTTCGCTGGAGAGTGATCGGTTTTAGCCTCCGAATCCTGGAACCGCATCAGGCCTCCCATCACGCTCTCGCAAATCTTCCCAATAAATATTTTGCGTTGGACTCGAGTCGGCGGTTCATTCAGAGTGATTGCAGGCTTTTCCCATGTAGCAGAAGCTTCCGGTTCTCGCCGGTTCCCAAGTTGTGTTCTGCGACTTTCGACGACCTCGTGGTTCTCAGAAGAAGCGTGCAAGAAGTAACAAGCATCATCGCCGTTCGTGAAAGTGAACGATGGGAGGGCGCAGTGTCCGCAAAACCAGTTGTGGCCAATTTACGAACTGTGGCTGATCGAGTGGGGCTAGCTCCGTGCTCGGTATCTGCCATTTTGAACCGCACGCCGGCAGCGCGGGCTATTCCCAAGCACACGCAGGATCGCGTGTTCCGTGCAGCAACGGAATTGAATTATCAACCGAACATCTCCGCACGGTCGCTCCGCACCAAGCGTACACAGATGATCGCGCTGCTGAGTAATGATTTCGCGCGAGCCGACGTCGGCTCTCTGGTCAGCCGCACGGAGCGGGCGCTGCGCGAGCGAGGATATCTTCTTGTGCTCGGATCTCTGGATCAACCCTCGGAATGGCCGCGACTGTCAGTCCTTTTGCGGCAGCGTGGGGTCGAAGGATTGATCGCGGTCGACGTGCCGACACTTCGCGAATTAAGCATGCCCGCTGTCTGCCTGCGTCTCGGCAATTCGACCGCCAAACCCCTTGCCGAATCGTCAATTTCCGAAATGGCTGAGTCCGCCATCGATGCTCTGCTCAAGAAGATTGACAACAGAGTGACAGGAAAACCGCACCCCTTGCCGATTCCATCGCCTGCTTACGGTCCCGCACCGAATGCAAATCTCGGGGCTGCGTTGGAACTCGATTGACGCAAGCGATCGCCAGTCGACGGTAGCGCCACTGAGCCGTCACTTCCTCGCTCCTGATCTCTACGCGTACACTACCCAGGAAAGCCTCCACGTGATCGAGCGCCTCAGCCGGGCTGGCGCTCTGCGCGAGGTCGAAAGATGACCGCGGTGCATGAAGAGCTGCTTCGTGAACTTCAGGATTTTTCCAAGACTGCCTTTGCAGCAACTTCGCTGATGGAGCGAATCTCCCAGCGGCTGCACGAAAAACTCACGCGTTATAACTGGGTCGGATTCTACCTGGTCGATAACGAGGATCCAAACGTTCTGGTCGTCGGGCCGTTCGTTGGCAGTTTCACGCCCAATCGCCGCATTCCGCTGAGTGCGGGACTGTGCGGCGCTGCGGCCCGTACCGGCAAGACCGTAGTCGTCGACGACGTGGCGAAAGATCCGCGCTACCTCCCCGGGTCGTCGCTGGTTCACAGCGAGATGGTTGTGCCGATCTTCGTCAAGAACCGGTTGGTGGGTGAGTTCGATGTCGAAAGTTACTTCCCGAACACCTTCACGACGACCGAACAGAAATTCGTCCAGTCTTGCGCCGATGTGGTCGCGAAATACATGGCGAGGGGCTAGCACATTGAGTACATTGATGGTGCCCTTCCTCGGCGCTGGAAATTGACGTATGCTGACAGCACAATCGGTTCGCTGGAGGGCGCAGATGTATCGTCGATGTTCCCGGACCCCTCTCTCCCGTTTGGTCATCATCGCAGCTCTGGTTCCATTCGCGTGCGGGCAGGACATCTTCGTCACTCCAATTCCGAACGCTCCCTTCAGCGCATTGATCGATGTACAGCGCTCATTCGTCCAGCCCAACGGCGCAGTCGTGAACGTGAAAACCATCCGCCAGATCGCGCGCGACGGCCACGGCCGCATCCACAACGAAGCTCGAGAGCTGGTGGCAGCCTCCAGTTCGGATACACCACAAATCCGGCGTATTCATCTTTACGATCCGCAAACGCGAACCGCCGCAACGCTCGATCCGCATGAGAAAACGTATTGGACGATGATCGTGAATCGTCCGCCAGCCACCGTGCCCCCCGCTCTTCTCGCCGCATCCCCTGTAGGGGATACACTTCCGGCCAACGAGTTGACTAAACAGGAAGATTTGGGAATGAGTGAGATGGAAACCGTGTCGGTGCATGGCGTTCGCCAGACTCAGACTATCCCCGCCAACGCCAGCGGAACTGGCAAAGACGTCGTGGTCACGGACGAATACTGGTACTCCGAAGAACTCCGCATCAACATGCTGATCAAACACAATGATCCACGCACGGGTTCGATGACGATGACGGTCACGCAAGTCTCGCGGCGGGAACCAGACTCCGGCATGTTTGAAATTCCGCCAGGATACAATCCGCCCAACCAATAAACGGGATAGCTGCCGCCGAATCATTTTTTCTCGCATACGAGTGCGCACAAAGCGGGCGCCGTGCTTTATCATGCTCCCGTACTGGGACGCGGGGTGGACATCCCAGGCTAAAGAATCCAGCACAATCGAGGGGGCATGGCATGCGGCGCAGGCTCGCATTTCCGTTGCTGTTTCTCGCTTTATCTCTGAGTACATTTTCACAGGTCGATTCTTCACTTGTCGGCGGAATGAAATGGCGTCAGATCGGTCCATTCCGCGGCGGACGCGTCCTTGCCGTCGCAGGTGTACCCGGCGATCCGAATACGTATTACTTCGGCGCAGTTTCGGGCGGCATCTTTAAGAGCACCAATGGCGGCATGAGTTGGACACCGGTTTTCGATCACGAGGGTACGTCCTCGATTGGCGCAATTGCCGTCGCCGATTCCGACCACAACGTTCTTTATGCCGGGACCGGCGAAGCCTGCTTGCGCGGCAACATTTCTAATGGCGATGGAGTTTACAAATCCACAGACGCGGGCCTCACCTGGGCCAACATCGGGCTGAAAGATTCCCGCCACATCGGCGCACTCATTATCGATCCGCGGAATCCCGATATCGTGCTGGTCGCGGCGCTCGGACACGCCTGGGGTCCGAACGCCGAACGCGGCGTTTTTCGTACCGCAGATGGCGGCAAGACTTGGCAGAAAGTTTTGTATAAAGACGAAAATACTGGCGCGATCGATGTCGTTTTCGATTCAAGAAACTCCAGCATCGTCTACGCCGCGCTCTGGCAGGTGCGGCGCCAACCCTGGTACTTCAACAGCGGCGGACCGGGCAGCGGGCTATACAAGTCCGTGGATGGCGGACTGACTTGGAAACAGTTGACCGGCCATGGCTTGCCAGCAGGAGATCTTGGCCGCATCGGAATCGCTGTTTCCGGTGCGGATTCCAACCGCGTGTACGCGCTGATCGAAGCTCAAAAAGGCGGCCTATATCGCTCCGACGACGCCGGCAACACTTGGACCCTCGTCAACGGAGACGAACGCTACCGCCAGCGCGCCTGGTATTTCACCCACGTCTTCGCCGATCCGAAAAGCGTCGACACGCTCTACATTCTCAATACAGGCGCATTTCGTTCCAACGACGGTGGCAAGACATTCACCCTCCTGCCCGCACCTCACGGCGATCACCACGGCCTCTGGATCGATCCCACCAACCCGGAACGCATCATGAACAGCAATGACGGAGGCGTGACCATCTCGATCGACGGCGGCAAGACATGGACTGAGCAGAACAACCAGCCGACCGCGCAGTTCTATCATGTCGCCATCGACAATCATTTCCCCTATCGTGTTTATGGTGCGCAACAGGACAACACCACGGTCGCGATCGCAAGCCAAAGCGACGATGGCGTGATCGGCCGGCAGGATTGGTACGCAGTCGGCGGCGGCGAAAGCGGATATATCGCGCCCGATCCCAAAGATCCCGACGTCGCCTATGCCGGATCCGACGCGGCCATCATCACGCGCTACGACCACAGCACGAACCAGTTGCAAGATGTTTCGCCCTACCCGCTCGACACTTCGGGCAACGGCGCTGCGGAACTGAAATATCGATTTCAATGGACCGAGCCGGTGCTGGTTTCGAACTACGATTCGAATGTCATCTACACCGCGTCACAGTACGTGATGAAGACTTCTGACCGCGGACACAGTTGGAGCGCGATCAGTCCCGATCTCACGCGCAACGATAAAAGCAAGCAACAACCATCCGGCGGAAAGATCACGCTCGATATCACTAGTGTCGAGTATTACGACACAGTCTTTGCACTGGCGGAATCGCCGCTGAAGCAAGGAATGTTGTGGGCTGGGACAGATGACGGTTTAATCCATCTCACACGCGATGACGGCAAATCTTGGGAGAATGTTACGCCCAAAGACATGCCGGAGTGGAGCATGGTCAGCATCATCGAAGCTTCACATCATGATCCGGGCACAGCTTACGCGGCCATCGATCGCCATAAACTCGATGATCTGAATCCTCTGATCTACAAAACCCACGACTACGGTAAGACCTGGGAGCGCATCACCAGTGGCATCCGCGCAGGTTCTTACGTGCACGCGGTGCGCGAAGATCCCAAGACAAAGGGACTCCTGTACGCCGGCACAGAAACCGGCGTCTATTTCTCGGTCGACGACGGATCCCACTGGCAACCGCTGCAACTCAATCTGCCAACCACGCCGATCCACGATCTTGCATTGAAGGATAATGACCTAATTGCCGCCACGCATGGCCGCTCTTTCTGGATTCTTGATGACGTAAGTCCCCTGCAGCAGGCCGGAACGAAAATTGCCGGGGAGGAATTTCATCTGTATCAACCTGCTCCGGCGACGCGATTGCATTTCCCTGATCAGGTCGATCGCAGGCGGCCGGTGGGCGACAATCCGCCGAAGGGCGCAATCCTCTACTACTATCTGCGGGAAAAGCCCACGGACAAAGAAGAAATCACGCTCGACATTCTTGACGCGCAGAACGAACGCGTGCGCCATTTTTCGAATCGGCAAGAGAACAAGAACGAGCAGCCGCCGGAGTGGCCTGACCTCGAGAGCACATCGGATCTTCTTCCCGCCGAGGCCGGTCTGAACCGCTTTGCGTGGGACTTCCGCTACAATCCACCGGTGCAGGTCCCGGTATCGTTTTACGAAGGCGAGCCGCCGCGCGGCCCGCTAGCGCTGCCGGGAATTTATCAAATAAAGCTCACCGTAAAGGGCCACACGCAGACTGAGCCGCTCGAGGTTGTGCTCGATCCACGGGTGAAAGATCAGGTCACCAGTTCCGGTCTGCAGGACCAGCTCGACCTCGCTCTGAAGACACGACAGGACATCGAGGCGCTGCATCGCGCGGTCAATCAGATTCGCGCTCTGCGCGCGAACTTGAAAACTCTTGAGACATGGACGGCAGAGGGCTCGCCCAAAAACGAGGTCATCTCCGCGGCCAAAGCCCTCGATGACAAGATGACTCCGGTGGAAGAAGAGCTAATTCAGGTAAAACTGGGCAGTTCAGAAGGAAATCTGCGGTATCCCAACATGCTCAACGAACAATATGCGACTCTGAGCGATCTGATTGAGAGCTTTGATCAATCCCCGACCGCGCAGCAAATCGAAGTCTACAAGGACTTGCACAACCGGCTTGAAGCCCAACTGCAGAAGTGGCAGGAGATTCAACGCGTAGACATCCCGGCGCTGGACGACCGGATGCACAAGAGTGGCGTGCCGTCGCTGGTGGTTGGGAATGGAGAAGATGATTAGAGGTCATCGAAGCAGACAAGTTTAGGTTTTGAATTAAAGACAGCTGGCGCCGCCCATGGCCTGCCCTGGGCGTGGTTGAGGGCTCTTGCCGCTTCTTGGCGGAGATGAAAAATCGCATAGCGCCGTCTTCAACACCAGTGCGCGCTCCGGCGCCTTCTCCTCCGTGCATGCGCCGGTCACTCGGCATACACTGGGGGTCGGCACAATCTGGGCGTGTCCTAGCTCTAACTCCCGGAGCGAAACATGAAGCGCACCTTGGCATTCACAACAATATTAGTCAGTACTGCATTCATTCTCAGCCTCCCGTTTTCCGGACAGAATCAGCCACTCCAGGAAGTTCACGGCATTGCCGTCGAGAATATGGACCTCTCGGTCAAGCCGGGAGACAACTTCTATCTGTACGCCAATGGCAACTGGATCATGCACACGGTGATTCCACCAGACCGCGCAAGCGTGAACGTATTCAGCCGGCTCTCCGATCTCAGCACTCAACGCACACAGTCTCTGATAGAAGACATCATCAAATCGAATCCGCCAGCGGGTTCAAACTTGCGCAAGGTTGCGGATCTTTATAACTCCTATATGGATGAATCCGCGATCGAGTCGAAAGGACTCGCACCTCTCGGACCGCACCTGAATGCAATCGCCGCCATCCATGACAAACGCGAACTGGCGTACGCGCTCGGCAAAACGCTGCGGGCTGACGTCGACCCGCTCAACAACACGAACTTCCACACGCAAAATCTTTTTGGATTGTGGGTCGCTCCTGGATTTCACGACCCCGATCGCTACACGGCCTACCTGCTGCAGGGCGGACTTGCGCTTCCCGATCGCGAATATTACCTGTCGGAAAGCGAACACATGCAGAATCTTCGCGGGCAATATCACGCGCACATCGCGAACATGATGAAGCTTAACGGATTCTCGGATTCGGAACACCGCGCCGCGCGCATCGTCGAACTCGAACACGCGATTGCGCAGACCCATCGCAGCCTCGCCGAGGATGAAGATATTCATAAAGCCGACAAC
>JASHRE010000822.1 GCA_030037515.1 Candidatus Sulfotelmatobacter sp. | reverse complement strand
GTATCGTACGCGTCAATCCACAGGAACTGGAGGGCATGACCTATGCAGATGACAGACAATTCCGGCGCTTGTTTCTCATTGAACATTCCAAGGGATTGTTCTGTTGTCGCTTGCGTTCCATCGGACGCGGGCTCCTCGTACCGATCAGCAATCAATTGTCATTTGCCCAAGTTGAATTAGAAGTGCCCGGCCAAGTTCGAGTTTTGGGAGCGCTTGACCTTGAGATTCGTTCTTTATTCCAGCCCGAGCAACCGGAAGTCCCGCCCGATTTGGCGAGGTATTGGCGCCCCCAGGATCTGCCTCAAACCCGAAGGTTGGGGGACCTATTGCGGACAACGCGCTCGAGCCGGAACATGTCGCTTCGGGACGTAGAGGCCCAGACCCGCCGAATCGCGGATCTGATGAGCGACTCCCGGTACATCGTTTCGTCCAGCGGCCTATCGGATTGCGAATTGACGAGCGTGCCGCCGCGCGACTTTCACAAGGGCATCGCAGTGAGCCTCGCTTATGGGGTGGAATTCCGCAAATTCTTGGACGCGTCCGGAATTTCGTTGGAAAGCGCAGGAAAGGAGCCGATGCCAGATCACTTTGCCTCGCGGGTCCACGATCCGTCACTGCCAAACGACGAAACGAACGCCAGCCACGGATCTGATACAGGTTTCCTACAAGAATTGCTTGTGCTGTGCGGAGATATTCCATTCTTTCTTCGAGATTCGATCAAATACATCACTGCTTTGCCAGAAGCTTCGTTAGACAGTTGGTTCTGGATCGGAAGAGAAACCACGCCGTTGTACCCCTATCTCGCGAACGGTCTGCTAGTCGCGGTCAATCGACGGAAGAAGCGTCCTATTCACTTCGCCTCTAGACCTGCATGGCAGCAACCTGTGTATTTGGTTGCCAAGCGCGATGGAACTTATATGTGCGCCTGTTGTGGCGTCGAGAATGAAAGCCTCGTAGTTCATCCCTATGCGACCCAGTTCTACCGCTCCGAGCGCATTCGCTATCACCAGGACGCCGAGATCATCGGGCAGGTTGTTGCGGTTGTCAGGAGATTGCCATGATCCCGTCAATTCTCCGGATGGTTTAGCGGTTTTCGTTCAGCCTTGTTATGCTCGTTTCGCCTGAATGCCGTCTGAGTTGTTGCAAATCTGGACAAGCTTCATCTTCTCTCGACAAGTCGTTCAGACCTGCTTACGCTCCCTTTCCAGGTGGAGACGGTGTCCTTCTGCGCCCAACAGGGAATCCGCATGTCAAGGTGGGTTCCGAGTGAAATGCGGTGGCTTGGATGGCGCATCCGGCCATTTTTCTGGTGGCATCTTGCTAGCTTTTTCTGTATTACCGCCGGAAGCCTACTCTCCTTGCTGACACCCTTTGTCCTCAAATGGTTGATCGACGGTGTTCTCCCGCACAAGAGTGTCAGGCTGCTATTGGTGGCGGTCGGCTTGATCTTCCTCGGCCACCAGGGGCGCACTTCTCTCATGAGCGTAGGCACCTACTGGATGCTGCACGCGGCGCAGAAGCTCGGCCTCAACTTGCGAATCGAGCTACTCCGGCATCTCGACACGCTGTCCGCCGACCATTACGAAACCACCATGGTTGGAGCCGTGATGTATCCCTTCAAAGACCCCATCGATGAGATCTCCTATTTGGGTTCGGATTTGTTACCAGCGATCTTGCGAATCTTGGTCACCACATGCTTCACGCTGATCGCGATGCTGGCGTTGAGTCCGACTCTAATGCTCGCTATTCTCCCGCTGGCACCGATCTTCTTGGCAACCAGACAGCATTTTAGGCGACAGATGGCAGAAAGATCGGACATATCCCAGCTAGATCGGATGGCATGGAGCAGTTTCCTAGAAGAGCACCTGTCTTATCTAATCCCCATCCAGCTTCTTGGACAGCAAACGCGTCAAGAGCGAGACGCCTTCCGGCTGTTAGCTCGTGCGGTGAGATCACAGCAAGCATGGTTTGCAACCAGCACCTCCTACACCGTATGGAGCTCGCTGGCTGTCGTCATGGCGCTGTGCACAGTCGTTGCCTACGGCGGTGTCCGTGCCCTTGGCGGTTCTTTGAGCACGGGGAATCTGGTGGCGTTCTACGGTCTCGCCGCTCAACTCTTTGATCCCCTTGCCGGCGCCGCAGATCTATACGGGCGAACGCAGCGGGCCTTCGCCAGCATCCGCCTGCTACAGAACAGCTTGTCCATTCGGCCGAGCGTGACCAACATCAATCGTCCAATCGTGATTGGGAGAACTCAGGCACTCGAGATTGAGTTCGTTAACGTTGAATTCGGCTACCCTGGACAAACGAATGGTCTTTGCGTCCCATCGCTTCGATTCTTGCCGGGAGAGACGATCGCGATCACTGGCGAAAATGGTGCTGGGAAAAGCACTCTGGCGAAACTGATTCCCCGCTTCTACGACCCTCTGCACGGGTCAATTCGGCTCGCGAATGAGGACATTCGCAACTTGGAATTGCGAAGTCTTCGCCGGCACGTGTGCTATCTCTCCCCGAATCCAGTTTTGTTCGAAGGGACGCTGGCTTCGAACCTCGCTATCGTTCGGCCTGGTATTTCCGAGGACGAACTCTGCCAGGCCCTCGAACGAGTAGGGCTCGGCGATTTCATTGCGCAGTTCCCCAGAGGAATCCGCCAACGCGTAGGAGCACGGGGATGCCAGCTTTCCGGAGGACAATGCCAACGCCTCGCCCTTGCGCGAGCACTTCTGCTCGACCCCGCCGTCTTGATACTCGATGAGGCGACCTCCTGCCTTGACGCGGCTTCAGAACTACGGGTGCTTGAACGGGTTCATGCGCAGCTCTCCGCCTCCACTTTGATTGTCATCTCACACCGGCCCGCGACACTGGCTTCGTTCGAGAGGCTTCTTTTTCTTTCCCGCGGACGAATCATCTCCGACGGAAAACCCCACTCCGGCGCTGGTTCGACTGAGTCGAGCGTTTGCATCTCTTCGATGCCAGGCATTAACTGATTGCATTCATTCGTAATCACAGCCTCGCTCGCGCAATCGGTATGGAAAATCGCACAGTTGGAGGGATTCCATCCCCGCCGCTGGAACCGATGTGGTTGGATTCTTGACCTGGTTGAGCTCGCATGTCGGTTTCCCGGATGTTTTCACGTTTTGCTGTTCTTCCCAGCCAGCCGCGTGGCAGAGTGCGCTCCAGAGCCTGATCGTTGCCAAGAACATACAAGCGGAGCTTACCGTGTACAGACTTTCCGATGCCGTCCGGAGCGCACACACGAAAGATGGAGCGACCGTACTCGACCTAGCGCGGGGTCGCATGTTTAGCCTCAACCCCGTTGGTTCAAGGATCCTAGAGTTACTGGCAAAGCAGATCACGCGCGCCGAGATCATCGAAGAAATCGTTCGCAACTTTGGAGCGGCCCGCGCGCTGGCCGAAATGGATGTCGACGACTTTCTCTCCAGGCTCAAAGAACTCAAACTCGTCGAGGAACTGCTCATACCGAGTCGTGCGGAGAAGGAGTGAGCCTTGGACAGCGTCGAACAAGCCGACCGGATAATGCGTGTGATCACGCTTTCGTCGGATGGAAGCGCAATTCTTGCTGTACCCGGCCATGACGGATGGCATCTGCCTACGGTGGCGATCCCGACTTCTGAGCGGCTGGCAGAGATGCTTACTTTCGCCATGCGCCGCCAATGGGATCTTGAAGTAGTTTGTTTATTTACATTTTCGATCACGTGCTATCACTATCAAGTCGCCCAGCACTGGCGAGAAAGTACAACCCATTCGCGACAGGCGGAGTGGGTGCACAGCGCAAACCTGACGCCAACTTCTTTCGCCAATGCTGAAGACTATTCTGCCGTCGAGCGCGCGCTCGACGAATGCAAGCCAAGCCGGGCGCCAGATGAATTGGGACCATTTGCCTGTCCGGGATGGTTCCGCCAATTACGCGCTTGGATCGCACACACGATCGCTCCCTTGGGCTTGCATCTCACCGACGCGTTCCGTCAGGTCAATGGCGGCCCATCTTTTAGCCTTATCCGTTTTGAAACCAGTGGGCCGGCAATCTGGTTCAAGGCTGTCGGCGAGCCCAATCTCCGGGAGTTCGGGATCATTTGCGCCTTGGCCCGCTTGTTCCCGGACTTTGTCCCGCGCATGCTGGCCGCGAATTCAGCCTGGCATGGTTGGCTCTCTGTGGAGGTTTCCGGACAAAATCTCGGAGAAGCTTCTGACGTCGCGACGTGGAGATCTGCGGCCGCCTGTTTCGCTCACCTCCAGATCGCCTCCATCGCCAACACGCCTGCTCTTCTTCAGTCGGGCGTGCGCGATCTGCGCGAGCCGGTCCTCAGCGGCTCCATGGCGCCGTTCTTCGAAGTGATAACCCAGCTGATGGACCAGCAGAACAAGTTCCCGCCGCCGAAATTGACAGTCTCAGAACTTCGCTGGTTGAGCGAAGAAATTCAAGACGCGCTCTCTGCGCTCCAGGCGCTTCACATCTTTCACACTTTGGGCAGTTGCGACCTCAACCCTGGCAACGTGATTGTCGATGTCGATCGAGGCACGTTCCTCGACTGGGCGGAAGCGTACATTGGGCACCCGTTTTTCAGTTTTGAGTATGTCTTACAACATTTCCGTCGCCGCTTGCGCGGTTGCAGCGAAGCCGTACTTACCGCGTCTTACCTGCAGCCGTGGCGCGCGATATTGCCCGAAGACAAGATCGCGGCTGCGCTCGCCTATACACCGTTGCTTGCAGTGTTTTCCTACGCCGCCGGCAGCCATCTGTGGCGGGAAAGTGATGCTCGGCGCACCCCGATGGCATCGGCATATCTCCGCGCCCTCGCGCGTCGAATGTACCTTGAGGCAAAGAAACAAAGGGATTGGAGGGCGAGATGCTGCAGTTGAAAAATCCACCTCCCAGCGCAATCGAGCCCGTCCTGGAGGTCCTTCACGGAGTGACCATCTCGGATCCCTATCGCTGGCTCGAAGACCCGCGCTCTCACCGCACACGCGACTGGATCGCAAGTCAGAACCGCTATGCCCGCGCGTACCTGAGTGCAATTCCGGGTCGAGGCCGGATTCGGGAACGACTTCGTCAGCTTCTCGACACCGAACGAACAGACACACTCCAAAAGGCGGGGAATC
>JASHRE010000821.1 GCA_030037515.1 Candidatus Sulfotelmatobacter sp. | reverse complement strand
GTCATTCCGACAACGGGGAACGCTGCCACAATCGAGCAAGCGCTCGATTCGATCATCGCCGGTTATGTGAAGAGCGGTGTACCCGCGGATCTGGTGGAAGCGGCGAAGCGCAGCGAAGAGGCCTCCTTTGAATTCGAGCGCAATTCGATTCCCGGGCTGGCATCGCTCTGGTCCGACGCGCTGGCGACGGAACACCGCGAATCGCCACAAGAGGATGTAGATGCGATCCGCCGCGTAACGCTCGAAGATGTGAATCGCGTAGCGAAGCAATATCTGGTCGCAGAGAATTCGGTGGTGGGGACGTTGGTTCCACAGCCCAGCGGAAAACCAATCGAGGGTAAAGGATTCGGCGGGTCGGAAAAAGTAACCCCAACGGCGTCGAAACCGGTCGCACTTCCGGACTGGGCACATTCGCTGACGGAATCCGTTCCGGTGCCTAATTGGGATCTGCATCCCGTCGAAAGCACGCTTCCCAACGGAATTCGCCTGATCGTGGAGAGTGAGCCATTGAGTCCCACAGTCACGGTCACAGGAGAAGTGCGGCAGCAGCCCGACCTGGAGGCTCCTCAAGAAAAGGAGGGCGTGTCGAGCGTGCTCACTGGATTGTTCTCGTATGGCACGACAACGCTGGATCGGCTGGCCTTTCAGAAGGCGCTCGACGATATCGCCGCCAGCGAGACTGCTGGAGATACATTTTCTCTTCAGGTGCTCAAGACGTATTTCGACCGGGGCATGCAGTTGCTCGCCGAGAACGAGCTGCAGCCTGCATTTCCAACAAAGGCTTTCGAAGTGGTGCGGCAGCAGACCGCAGATTCGGTCGCGGGCGAGCTCGAAAGCCCTGATTACCATACACATCGCGCCTTGCTCAGAGGTTTGTTGCCCCCAAAAGATCCGCAACTGCGCGAGCCGACGCCGGAGAAGGTGTCCGCATTGACGCTGGAAGACGTGAAGGCGTATTACAGTCGAACGTTTCGTCCCGATCTGACGACAATCGTGATCATAGGCGACGTCACGCCAGAGGAAGCGCAGGCCGAAGTGACGAAGTGGTTTGGAAACTGGAAAGCGGACGGAGCGAAACCGGATGTCGATTTTCCGCCGGTGCCGCGCAATAAGACCATCAACAGTCACGTGCCAGATCCAACTCGCCTGCAGGACGAAGTCACGTTGGCGGAGGAGTTGCCAATGAACCGTTTCGATCCGGATTACTATCCCCTGCAGCTGGCGAACCACATATTGGGCGGGGGCTTCTACGCCACGCGGCTCTATCGCGATCTGCGCGAAAAGGCGGGATACGTCTACACCGTTTCCGAGGAATTGGATGCGCGGCGCACGCGAACAACATTCAGCGTCTCCTATGGAGCCGACCCGATCAACGTGTCGAAGGCACGGGCGTTGATCATTCAAGACTTGGACGCAATGCGGACTACTCCGCCGAATACGGGGGAAATGCAACAAGCGGTCGCGATGCTGCTGCGCGAGATTCCCCTAGGACAGGCAAGCGAGTCGAGCATCGCCGAGGGCCTGCTCGCGCGCAGCGTAATGGGATTGCCGCTGGATGAGCCGGTCCGAGCGGCCGAAAAATACAAAGCGTTGTCTGCAGAACAGGTGCGGGCCGCATTTTCCAAGTGGATCGTGCCCGAGGATCTTGTCGAAGTAGTGGAGGGCCCGCCGCCGCAGTAAATGCGGTTGCAGGCTCGACGGCTCAAATCTTTGCCGGCGCTGGACATCGCAAGGGATGGTTTCTAGAAGTCACGTGGTTTCACGACAACACGTACTTCAAGGGCGGCATCCTAACCTGCAAGACTTGGGAGAAGTCCATCTTGAGTGCAACCCCGCAACCAGAAGAGTCAGGGAGCCTGCCGCCAGCCGAAAAGGTTCACTTATTGATTGATCCATCGATTGATTCATCGACCTACGGACTGCCACGCAGGCCGGAATCCCTGGGGGACCGGATCGCCATTGTGCGCATCAGAACGCGCCGATTTCTGGTTTCGGGGCTGAGAGAAGTGGGGCAACGCGCACGGCGGATGAGAGACGAGCGTCCGATGATGTTGCTGGGTCTCATTGCTGGCTCTGCCTTCGTACTCGGAATGAGCTTGCGGATCGGGAGGTCACGCCGCTGATGAATGCGAATCCCACTCGCGTGAACCATCGAAGCCTGACCGACATTCTGGCGGAGATGAAGAACGAATTTCAGGAATTCATGCAAACCCGCATCGAGCTTCTACGGGTTGAACTGAAAGAGAAGGCGCGATTGATCAAGGCGGCACTTCCGTTGGCCGCGGTGGGACTTTTGTTTCTGACTGTGGCGTTTATTCTTTTTTCTTTGGCGCTGGTGGGGCTGGTGGTGGTTGCTTTTGAACGCAGTCCTTACCGCTGGTTCTTCGCTTTTTTGATTGTTTCGTTCTTGTGGGCGCTTTTCGGGGGTATCGCGGCGTTAGTAGTGCAACAGCAGGTGCGGGCCAAAGGCGTGGTACCGCGCAAGACAATACACGTCCTGAATAACGACAAGGCCTGGCTACAAAGGGAGGCGAAGAATATTTTATGAGCGCAGCGCCCATTGAACATCTGGAACAGCAGGCTTCCGAGCAGCGGGAGCGCATTCGTCAAACTGCCCTCGAACTCATGTCTAAAGTCGATCAGACCAAACAAAAATTCAGCGCTGAGAACATCCTGCACCGGAATTTTGGTCGTGCTTCGGCGACGGTTTCTGCTGTAGGATTCATTTTCGGATACCTGTTCGCGGGAATATTCTCCCACCGCTAATCTGCACCCGGTTGTTGGGGTACGCAAGTTTCGTGGGCCGGGCCTATTTCGCGAGCATCTAAAGTAATCTGGTGAGCTGGCAGTATGCGATCCAATATCAAACTTGGGCATATCGCCGGAATTGAAATCGGCCTGCACTTCAGCTGGTTCATTATTGCCTTTCTGATTGCGTTCTCCCTCGCCGCTCATTTTCACTCGGTTCGGCCCGGCTGGAATGAAGCCGTGGTGTGGGGCGTCTCCATCGCGACTTCGGTTCTATTCTTCATCACTCTGCTGCTGCATGAACTGGCGCATTCGCTGGTGGCGAAATCGCGCGGCTTGAAGGTGCGGGCGATCACATTGTTTGCCCTGGGCGGAGTCTCGCAGATCGAGTCGGAAGCCTCGGACGCGAGCTCGGAATTCTGGATCGCGATTGTCGGTCCGCTAACGAGCTTGGTGATCGGATTCGTGTTGCTTGGAATTGTGCGGAGCTGGGGATGGGGACTGGGTCGCGAACCGGTGACCCCGCTGGCGTCGGTGCTGCTGTGGCTCGGATATATCAATGTGCTGCTGGGCGTGTTCAACATGATTCCGGGCTTCCCTTTGGACGGAGGGCGCGTGTTCCGCGCGATCGTCTGGTGGATCACCAAGAAACCGGAGAAATCGACGCGAATCGCGGCCAAGACGGGCGAAGTTGTAGCATTTCTTTTCATCCTCTATGGCTTGTTTCAATTCTTTATGCACGCGAACTTTGGTGGGCTGTGGCTGGCCTTTATCGGCTGGTTCCTGCTGGAGGCTTCGCGCAGCAGCTACGCGCAAGTGGGAATCGTCTCTGGACTGCGCGATCATCGCGTGGCTGACATCATGGAAAGCAATTGCACGCAGGTCGAGGGCTATTTGAGTTTGCGCGATTTTGTCGATCACTATTTGTTGCATAGCGGGAGCCGCTGCTTTGTGGTTGCGCAAAACAATCACGTGGCCGGGATCGTGACGCCGAATGAGGTCCGCAAAGTCAGCCGGGAAAACTGGGACCAGACCAGCGTGCAAAGTGTGATGCGTCCTCTTGGCGACCTGCGCACGGTTCCGCCCGACATGCCGGCGCTGAAAGCAGTGGAACTGATGAACCGCGAGAATTTGAATCAACTGGCTGTGGTTTCCGATGGAAACCTGTTGGGCATTTTTTCGCGGGGTCAAATCCTGCGTTTTCTCCAGCTTCATTCCGGCATGGGCGAAGACTCGCATGACGTGGCGGCCTGATTCGGGTTAGCCCTTACAACCGCAGGTTCTGGTTGGGCATCGGAGGAATGTGGCCATGCTCGACCCACGGACCACCGCAGTTGCCCGAACCCTCGCCATATTCATTCTGATCGTCGCGTTCTTTTGGGGCGCGCGCGACACGATCGTAGCCTTCACCTTCGACGTTTTTCTTCGCGTGCGTCTTCGAGCCGCTACCTCACCGGATTTCACTACATCTGTCTGCCGGTTTTGTTTCTTGGAGGCTGGCGGGTTGTCCAGGATTATGTGAATTCGCCCTTGATGATGCATCGCAGCGTGAAGCTGCATCCGCTGGGTGTGATTTTCGCAGTGCTCGCAGGTGGGGAAATTGCGGGGTGTCCGGCGTCAACCATTCTTTCCGTTCGTGTTGCCTCATTCAAGAATGTTACCGAGTAAAAGATGCTATTCCGAGAGCTTCTCGGCCGAGTAGCAAGCGTGGTTTTGGAGCAGGGGAATGGAGCGCGAGGCAAGGGGCAGCGTCCCTTCCCTCGCCCAGCGATGTAGAGATTCTGCGCTCTCATGATGCAACTCTCTCCAGAGCCGGCATTCGTTCCGGCCACAGAATCGTAAAGTGGTTCAAGGCTTCCCGCCAGTGGTGGATGGGCATCGTCCAGTTCTTCGCGGCCTGGCAGAGCGCAAGAAATAACAACTTCAGCGCCGCCTCTTCATTGGGAAATACAAGGCGAATATGGTAGCATCCGCGTTGTGGCTCGCCGTCCCGATTTCGGCAAGGAAGAAATCTGGAGCGCTGGGGAATGAAAGAAATCACTCGCAATCTGGCCGTGCTGAGCGAGCCCGCAGTGCGCGAAAATCTATCAACGCGCCTATCGCGAGCGCGCCATAATCAGCAGCCGGACGTTTCCCTCAGCGCGGTCAATGCAGGAACTCGTGACGGCGTGGAAGCTAAGTTTTCGATGAAGGGAAAATAGATTTCCATGCCATGGATAGCATATTTGGGAATATCGTCCACGGCTCTAGCAGCCTCAGACTCCAAGAACCGAATGATGTCGAATGGGGGTTTGTTACTTGTGAGCAACGGAATTACTGTGA
>JASHRE010000820.1 GCA_030037515.1 Candidatus Sulfotelmatobacter sp. | reverse complement strand
CCGTGCGATGATTGTGGCGCCCTGCCGTCACGCCGGCTGAGCTTCGCCCTCAGGGCGTGGTGGTGCGGCGTAACTTCCAACGATCGTGCTGTCTTCTTTAGTCAGCTTTGGGTCAGCCTGGGTGTTTCATTCATAGCCTTCCTTCCTCCAGTTTTTCCAATCGGCGTTCACCGCCCGCAACATGTTCTGTGTGGCCTCGATCAGCCACTTGCTTTTTTTGTTGTCGAGATCGCGAAGGATTGCCTTGCGCGCGGTTGCGGTCCCGAGATGGATATTGGCCGTTTCCCATCCCATCACCGTTAGAAGTTTGAGTTCCTGGCCTGCAGTCTCGACGTCTGCGATCTCGATGCGCGAGCAATGCGGACTGAGTCGGCGAACGATCCAACGGCCACGAAGCTGCACAAAGGGATCGGGGCAGCGCACCGCTCGATTTACCACCGTCTGATAAAGAATGTCCGGCGGGCCCTCATTTCCCTCCGCCCAATAACAAGCCGAAGAAACCAGGGCTTTGGCTTCACGTGCGATTCGGCCGCCGTGCCATTGGGCTACCGCGAGGTAGCGCGCATGCCCCAAGCTGCCCAGTCCCGCAACACGATGTAAGAGAGTGTATTTCAGATTGGGCGCGGGCATGAGGTGCTCGATGGCGTCTACCGCGCTTATGGGAACAGAGCCTTTTACCTTCTCAAAGGTATCCATTTTGGTCCAGAAATGCACCGGATCGCGGAGTTCGCTCTCGGCCACCTCACGCAGCCAGTTATGGTTCTCTCCGAGAACAAACGGTCGACCTTGCTCGCGCAACGCATTGCGGTAGCCTTCGAGAATCGCCTCGCCGATGTCTTTGCCTCTGAGCTGAAGGTGCCCGGCTTCGCAGGCCAGCTGCGCGCTGGCGGCGAGTCGCACCAAGTCGTTGGCATAAGCCATGGGATGCGCTTCGTCGAAATCGTTGACGCCCCAGATCAGTCGGCCTTCAAGGTCGCGCCAGGTCCCAAAGTTTTCGACGTGGAGGTCGCCTACCGCGAGCACTTGGGGACCTTTTGCGAGTTCAGAACAGATTTTCGGCCACAGTTGCGCCCAGCGATAATACGTAGAACGAAAAAACGGAAACTCCGCAGCCTTCATGTTGCGGTGTTTGAGGCGCAGATCTTTCTCAACGATAGGGGTTCGGCAGCCCAACCAGTCTTCGAACTGGCGAGTGGCTTTGACGATGTTCATTCCCTGAACGATAAAAAGGGGAGATGGCGGAAGTCAATGCGATCGGGCTGGTTGATCGGTGAGCCCGGAGAGATAGACACGAGCGCCGGACGGAAGGCCGGTTGACTTTTCCTCCGTCCGGCGTTTGCCGAGACCCCGCGGCCTCGCTTACCCGACAGTTGATATTAAATTTTGAAGTGTGCAGCGTTCGTTTCGATGAACTCTTTCTTGTCTTCCGGTAAATCTTCGAGCGCATAGATCGAATCGGAGGTGCAGACTGGCACGCAGGCCCCGCAATCGATGCAGCCCTCGGGATCGACATACATCTGCCTGGCGGCCTTGAAATCCGGTTCGTCCTGCTTGGGGTGGATGCAGTCGGCGGGGCAAACCTCGACGCAAAGGGAATCTTTGACGCAAGTATCGGTAATCACAAAAGCCATGATGAATCGCTCTCCGAGGGGTATGCGCTTGGGGGTCGCTCCCAGAGCAGTCTAGGGAGTGGCGCAGCGGCATGCTGTGATTCCCGTCACACGCGGTCGTGTTTTCGCGTCGAAACAAGCGCTGAATAGGAAGGCCGCAAATTTCATGGCAGCAAACGTTTCTTGCCGTTGATGACAATCACGCGCAACGGTGACGCACGTCACAGAAATCGAAGGTCCCAAGGCCTTAAATAGTCACAATTGAACTAGGCCTTCTAGTCATAGGATCGCCCGGCTCCACCCACAGAACCCCACAAGCCGTTACCCCAGACGGCGGGAGCCGGGCGCTTGAAGGCTCAGGCGACTCCTGCCCTGCCGATTCCGATCGTATTCACGCTGTTGAGCGCGGGGAATATTTTGGTGAAATCGCGAATTGGGCGTTGTAGCCGGTCCCCAAAATGTGTTTTCATTAAACACAAATCCTGACCGCATGGTTCTCCCCATGCGTGCCGTAACCTCCACCTTTCAGCCCACATTCCAAGGAGGAAACATCGTGAGTAAAGTCTCGTATATTCCCAAAGACTACAATTCCGTCACACCATACCTTGTGATCAAGGGTGCTGCGCAGGCGATCGAATACTACAAAAAAGTATTTGGCGCAACAGAAACCGTTCGCATGAATGGACCTGATGGCAAGGTCGGACATGCCGAACTGAAGATTGGCAACTCGCACATCATGCTAGCTGACGAAAATCCCAACATGGGCGAAGGACACACTAGCGCGGCCACCATTGGCGCCAGTCCGGTGAGCCTATACGTATATTTGCCCAATGTCGATGAAGTCGTGAAGCGTGCCGCGGCAGAAGGTGCAAAGATTTTGAAGCCGGTGCAGGACCAGTTTTATGGAGACCGCAACGGCTTCATTCGGGATCCGTTCGGACACCTATGGGGCATCGCCACGCACGTGGAGGATGTTTCCCCGAAAGAAATGGAAGAGCGGATGAAAAAGGTGATGCAGGCAGCGTAATTCAGTCGTAAGAGGCGGGGCGGAAAAGGCTCCGCCTTTTCGTTTGGGCGCTTACTGCCTGATTCTGGGGTTCGCCGCCGAGTACAGCACATCCGTCAGAAAGTTCACCGCCACGTAGGTCAAACCAATCGCCAGGATACAACCCTGAACCACGGAATAGTCGCGATTGGAAATGGCGTCGATGGTCAGGCGTCCGATGCCGGGCCAGGAAAAAATCTTTTCGGTCACGATGGCGCCCGCGAGCAGCGCGCCGAATTGCAAACCGAGCACTGTGAGAACGGGGATCATTGCATTGCGCAGAGCGTGACGGTAAACCACCGCCCGCTCGGACAGCCCTTTGGCTCGGGCCGTGCGGATGTAATCCTGGCTGAGTTCTTCGAGCATTGAGGTGCGCACCATGCGCGTGAGAATTGCGGCGAGCGCGCTGCCCATGGTGATGGCGGGGAGAATAAGATTGGCGAACGATCCCGCGCCGGAGACGGGAAGCCATCCCAACTTGATCGCAAAAATAAGAATGAGAATCGGGCCCAGCGCAAAATTGGGGAATGACAGGCCGAACAGGCTGACCACCGAGAGTAAGCGATCGTCCCAGCGATTGCGATGGAGAGCCGAGCGGACTCCGGCTGGTATGGAGAGCAAAATGGCGATCAACAACGAAGCCACCGTGAGCTGCAGCGTGTAGGGATATCTTTGGGCAATCAACTGCGCGACCGACTCGTTGTAGCGAAGGGAGCGCCCGAGATCGCCATGCAGAACGCCACTCCAGTAGCGAATGTATTGAATGCCAAGCGGGGCGTCGAGGCCGTAGGCGTGGCGCGTCGCGGCGATGTCGGCGGGCGGTGCACCTTCGCCGAGCATCTGCGCGATGGGATCTCCGGGCACTAGATGAATCAGCAGAAACACGATGCTCACCACCAGCCAGATGACAGGCAGTGTGTAGAGCACGCGTTGGAGGACGAGTTTCAGTTCTCAGTTCTCAGTTCTCATTCGTCGGCCGTCGGTCTCTGATGGTAAGCGCGCGGCGATTCTCCGTCTCAGTGTCCTGCCCCCTTTGCCACTTCGGCCTCGCCTTCGACTTTCGCGATCTTTTCGACGCGCACGCGCGCGATGCGATGGCCCTCCATCTGTTCGACCGTGTAGCGGCGGCCTTCGTACTCGAACGAATCCCGCAAAACCGGAATGCGCTGCAGGCGCGCCAAGATGAATCCAGCCAGGGTTTCGAATCCCGCGTCGTGCGGCAGAATCAACCCATATTCCGCTTCCAGATCGCGAATATTCACCGACCCATCGAGCACCAGCACCGAAGAATCCTCGAGCGCAGGTTCGCGGGGCGAAACGTCGAATTCGTCTTCGATATTGCCGACCAGTTGCTCGAGAATATCTTCGACCGTAATCACTCCTGCCGTCGATCCAAATTCGTCGACCACGACGGCCAAGTGACGGCGGCGCTCCTTGAATTCGTTGAGCAGTTCGTCCAGAACCTTGGTTTCTGGAACGACGAGAACGTCGTGCATGATTTGGGCGATCTGCATCTTTGAAATGCGGGTAGTGCTGGTTTGACCGAGATTGCTGAGCCGCAGACGCATCCAGCGCATGAGATCTTTGTAGTAGAGGACGCCGACGATATGCTCCGGACCGCGTTGGGGATCGTATACGGGAATCCGGGAGTGCTGGCCGTCAACCACACGCACGAGCGCATCGTCGAGCGTAAGATCGGAAGGCAGAGAAAAAATGTCGGGCCGCGCCACCATAACCTCGCGCACAGTGATGCTGTCCAGTTCGATCGCACTGTGGATCATCTCTTCCTGAAAGACCGGGATTTGCCCGAACTGGCGGCTGGCCGTAACGATCAGCTTGAGTTCGTCGGGCGAATGCACGGCGCCGCCGCGCCGCGTGAGTTGCGCATCGAACAGGCGGAGAACCATGCCTCCGGAACGCCGCATGAAGAACAGAATCGGCCGTGTGAGGGTGAGAAATGCCTCCATGGGCGCAGCCACTGCCAGTGCGATCTGCTCGCCGCGCTGCAGCGCCAGCGTTTTGGGAACAAGTTCGCCCAGCAGAACGTGCATGTAGGTGATTAGGCTGAAGGCGATGGCAATGGCAATCGTGTGAGCATAAATCGCCATATGCGGAAGACGCTGGACGAAGTGCAAATTTCCGACTAGGCCCGCGACCATGGGCTCGCCGATCCAGCCCAGCGTCAGGCTGACCATGGTGATGCCAAGTTGCACACCATTGACGACTTCATCGAGGTTCTGGTGAAGGCGCTGGACGATACGCGCGCCGATGCGTCCGGATTCGATCAGCTGCTGGATGCGCGTATCGCGGATGCTGACCAGGGCAAACTCGGCCGCT
>JASHRE010000819.1 GCA_030037515.1 Candidatus Sulfotelmatobacter sp. | reverse complement strand
CGAAGCAAAAGTGAGCCGCAACGCACATGCTCGGCCGTAGAACCGTCCGGACCCAATTCACCGAATTGACGGAGGTCGGGCGTCGCCAAGCGAAGCAACTCGAAATTCACGACGGGTTGTACGTCGAAATGCAGACCATTCACCGAACGAGCCACGATCGCGGGATGGCAGGCGTCGTGCGACCGCTGGCGTGCTCCAAACCAAAGTTTCCTTCACGAACTTGCACCCACCGTTTACAATGCAACAGGTTCAGCGCGACCGGCGCTGACCGGGACCCCGATTTCTAAAACCGAGTCCCAGCTGCGAGCATCCAATAGCTATATTTGTCGGTGTAAGAACGGCCAGGGAAGCAGAATCGGAACGATCAGGCAACTCGATGGCGACGACAAAGACCGACCCCAAGCTGGCTCTCGCGGCCAACGGCGCAAAAAAGAAGAAATCCCATGACGGCCTTGCTTCCGACGCGCTGATCCAGGCCTACCGCTTGATGTACGCGTCGCGGCGCATCGACGACCGCGAGATCCTGCTCAAACGTCAGCAGAAAATTTTCTTCCAGATGTCGGGCGCCGGCCACGAGGCGATTGGGGTTGCCGCCGGCTTGGCCATGAAAGCCGGCTACGACTGGTTTTATCCGTATTATCGCGATCGCGGGTTGTGCCTCGCCCTCGGCGTTGAGCCGTATCAGATGTTTTTGCAGGGAGTCGGCGCCGCCGACGATCCGAGCTCTGGTGGACGCCAGATGCCTTCGCATTGGAGTTATCCCGCACTGCACATCGTGACGCAATCCTCGCCGACTGGATCGCAGATTCTGCAGGCCATTGGCTGTGCGGAAGCCGGTCGCTACTATGCCCGGCATCCGCAGGCATCTGGACTTCCTACCTCGAGCGGGATCGACTATCGCCAATTCAAGAACGTCAGCTTTCAGGGCGACGAAGTCACATACGTGTCTCTCGGCGACGGCACATCGAGCGAAGGCGAATTCTGGGAGGCGATGAACGCCGCTGCGCTCGGGAGGCTGCCGGTCATCTTCTGCGTTGAAGACAACGGCTACGCGATCTCGGTTCCGGTCGAAGCGCAGACGGCTGGCGGCAGCGTTTCCCGGCTGGTTTCGGGATTCCCCAATTTTCATTTCGAAGAAGTCGACGGCACCGATCCTGTCGCCAGTTATGGCGCCTTTCAGCGTGCGGTGCGCTATTGCCGCGAAGGACATGGCCCGGCTTTCGTGCATGCGCACGTCATTCGTCCGTATTCGCACTCGCTGTCGGACGACGAGCGTTTGTATCGTCCGGACGCCGAGCGCGAGCGCGACGCGGCGCGCGACCCCGTGACCCGTACGCAGATGTTTCTGCTGCGGGAAGGGATTCTCGACGACAAGGGAATCAATCAGCTGGAAAAAGAAGTAGAAGCAGAATTGCAGGCCGCGGTCGATCGTGCTTTGCAAGCATTGCCTCCTGCTCCCGAGTCGATCACAAAATACGTCTATTCGCCGGACATCGATCCCACTTCATCTGCGTTCGAGACTCAGCCTGTCGTCGACGCTTCGTCGGACGCAAAGAAGCCTGCGGCCAAAACAATGGCCGACCTGATCACGGCGACGCTGCGCGACGAGATGAAGCGCGATGAGCGCATCGTGATTTTCGGCGAAGACGTAGCCGATTGCAGCCGCGAAGAATATCTGAAGCGCAAGCTGGTAAAAGGGAAAGGCGGAGTCTTCAAACTGACGTTCGGCCTGCAATGCGAATTCGGCGGCGATCGCGTGTTCAATTCGCCGCTGGCCGAGGCAGCCATTGTTGGCCGGGCCACCGGCATGGCCACGCGCGGGCTAAAGCCGGTCGTGGAAATTCAATTCTTCGATTACATCTGGCCGGCGATGATGCAGATTCGCGACGAACTCTCCGTAATCCGCTGGCGCTCGAATAATGGATTCTCGTGTCCGGTCGTGATTCGCGTCGCGATCGGCGGATACCTCACTGGCGGCGCCATCTATCACTCGCAGTGCGGCGAGAGCATTTTTACGCATATTCCCGGATTGCGTGTGGTTTTCCCGTCCAACGCACTCGACGCCGCCGGACTGCTACGTACAGCCATTCGCTGCGATGATCCCGTGCTCTTTCTGGAGCACAAGCGGCTCTATCGCGAGTCTTACGGACGTTCGCCTTATCCTGGCCCCGAATACATGATTCCGTTCGGCAAGGCCCGGGTGGTGCATCCGGGCGAAGATTTGACGGTTATTACTTACGGCGCGGTGGTGCCTCGCGCTTTGCAAGCGGCGCAGAAGCTCGAACGCGAGCAGGGAGTGAAGATTGAGATCATCGATCTGCGCTGCCTGAATCCGTTTGATTGGGACAGGATCGTCGCGTCGGTCGAGAAAACCAGCCGCGTTCTCGTGGCTTATGAAGATTCTTTGAGTTGGGGGTACGGAGCCGAAATTGCTGCCCGCATCGCCGACCAGCTTTTCGACAATCTCGACGCGCCGGTCCGTCGCGTCGCCGCAAAAGACACGTTCGTCGCCTATCAGCCAATCCTGGAAGACGCGATCTTGCCCCAGCCCAACGATCTGTATTTGGCGATGAAGGAGCTGTCGGAATACTAACCGGAGCGGGTGCCCCATCCTTGTCGCGGCGCTTTTTGCGGGGATGGGGATGCCGACGTCTTATCTGCCGATCCAAATTGCTGGAACTATTTCTTGTGCGCCGGAGCGGCGGAAGCGGTTGTGTGTTCTCCGTTATAGGCCTTCCACGCGCCATCAATGACGTAGGCGTGAATCGCGTCCGCCTGTTTGGTCGTCATGCGCAGATGCGGGAAGGCAAACTTGGGCGGATCGGCAAACCCCGGCATGCCGTTTACCCAACGCGTGCCCCCCAACACAATGCTGTACCACTGCGCGTGCACCTCGGGTGGAGCGTAACGCAGGTCGGGAATCGCGCCGTTCAGCACCCATGCGCCGCTGCCGTCCAGGTCAGGAGAATGGCATCCGTCGCAATAAAAAGTTTTGTAGAGTTTCGAGCCCTCCTGGACCATCGCGGCATCCCAGCGCTGAACGGGCGGCTTCGGCACCGGTGGCACGACATCGGGCGGAGTCGGGAAGGGGAGGTTGCCGCTGAGCTTGAATGCCAAAATGCGAGAAGGCCCGCGCTTCGATCGGGGCGTAGCCATCGTCCAGGCTGGAGCGAACAACCGCGAACCTGATCCCCATCCCACCGGCAGCATGACGTACTGCTCGCCATTCACCGTGTAGGTGACGGGAATCGATTCAATTGCCGAGCCGGTGTCGATCGACCAAACTTTCTTCCCCGAATCCGCCGCGTAGGCCGCGAACTCGCCCGTGCCCTGGCCTTGAAATACGAGATTGCCCGCCGTGGACAATACGCCGCCGTTGGTCGCGATTTCTTCTTCAGCCGACCAGCGTTCCGTCTGATTCACGGGATCCCAAGCGACCAGGCGGCCTTCGGTCTGCTGCATCCATTCGCCGGTTTCCACTTCCGCATGGGAATTGGGCTTGCGGTCCGTAGCTGGAATGTAAACCAAGCCCGTCCCCGGGTTGTAGCTCATGGGCCACCAGTTGTGGACCGTCCACTGTTTGCCGCCGCCTTCCGAAGCCGGCTCTTCCACCGCTTTGCCGGTGTTCATATCGATGGAGGTCGCCCAGTTCACTTTCACGATTGGCTTGGCCGAAAGCAGCTTTCCGGTATGCGCATCGAGGATGTAATAAAAGCCGTTTTTCGGAACGGTCATGGCCACATGCCGCTTCTCGCCATTGATCGTGAGATCGGCGATCACGATGTGATTGTTTTCCGTCTGCAAGCCCGGCGCGCTGGTCTGGTAGTGCCAAACGTACTCGCCAGTATCGGCCTTGACCGCGACGATGCAACCGGCAAAAAGCTTATCTCCCTGGGCGCGGATGGCAGACAACTCGCCGTAATCTGCGCCCGCTCCCGCAGTTCCGAAAATAACGTAATCGGTGACCGGATCGTAGGTGATAGCGGTCCAGACATCGCCGCCGCCCATTTGCCAGGCATCCCCACCCGGCCAGGTTCTTGCGGCAATGTCTCGCAGCGCCGCCGATTCGAATGGCCTCTTTGGATCGCCCGGGACTGTCCAGAACCGCCAGAGTTCTTTTCCAGTCTCAGCGTCGTAGGCCGCAATCGAACCGCGCACGCCGTCATCAGAGCCGTTGTAGCCAATGAACACCTTGCCTTTGGCCACGTGGGGCGCGTTGGTAATTCCGGTCTGGGTCGGCTCGCACACCTTGGCTGCCCAAAGTTGTTTGCCCGCCGCAGCATCAATGGCAACCAGCCGGCAGTCGCCGGTTCCGACAAATACTTTTCCCTCCCATACTGCAACGCCGGCATTTGTTCGAGCCGAGTACGATCCGTTGAGCGCCTGATCGAGGCGCACCTTAGGATCGAATTTCCAGATCGATTTCCCCGTGGCGGCGTCGACGGCGTACACCTTCGACAGCGGAGCGCTGATGAAGGCCACGCCATCGACCACGATCGGTTCCGAGACGATCCCCACGGCGCTATCGACGTCCAGATACCAGGCGAGTCCGAGGCCGCCAACATTTTGATCCGTGATCTGCTTCAAAGGACTGAAGTGTCCTTCGTCGAAGGTGCGTCCGTTGAGCAGCCAGTTTGCGCCTTCGTCGGCATCGGAGGCCACGCGGGCTTCGTTTACAGTTCCGGCCTTTGGCGGATTGTCGGCGGAAATTTGCCGAAGCCCAATCATGGCCGCGCTCATGGAGAGCGCAGTGAGGGTGAGCAAATTTCGAGCTGAAATTCGCAAACGCCACCATCCCCGGGGTCTGAACAAAGCCGTT